>CAJUAE010000016.1:42039-46887 GCA_910583965.1 uncultured Lachnospiraceae bacterium | reverse complement strand
GATTGTATGTCAAAAAATACAATTTAAGTGTCCAATTTTTGTTGACCAGTGCAATACTTTTCTGCTTCCCAAATCACGTATAGAACGCACCAGCTTTCTGGTATCAATTCCATAAATCCCTGGAATCTGGTATTTCTCCATGATTTCGGATAATGTATATTTACTGCGGAAGTTGGATGGGTAATTGTTATAATCCCTTACAGCCAATCCTCCAATCGTTGGTGTCTCTGCTTCAAAATCTTCTTCTGCAATCCCATAGTTGCCAATCAGCAGATATGCCATCACTACTGTCTGATAAGTGTAAGATGGATCAGAAATAATTTCCTGATATCCTACCGGAGAGGTATTAAATACGACTTCTGTGATCTTCTCATTACCAGAACCAAAATCATATCCATAATACTCACTGCCATCTTCCATGATTAGTTTTCTGTCAAATATTTTCATAATGTTTACACCTCTTTATCTAACCCCGTTCAGACAGTTTCCTTTCAAAACGGTCTTTGCGGAGATCAGTTGGAATTTTTGTTGGATATTTTCCATGAAAGCAGGCAGCACAATAGTCCTCGCTGTCAATCAGCTTACTCAGTTTCCATACCTCCAAATATCCCAAAGAATCCACTCCGATAATCTCTGCTATTTCCTCCGTACTATGATGACAGGCAATCAGATTTTCTTCAGAGTCAATGTCCGTGCCATAATAGCAGGGATGTAAGAATGGGGGAGCCGAAATTCTCATATGTACCTCTTTCGCTCCCGCTTCACGCAAAATCTTTACAATACGCTTACTGGTTGTACCTCTTACAATGGAATCGTCAATGAGAACAACCCGTTTTCCATCGATTACATTTTTTACAGGAGAGAGTTTTATCCTGACTTGATCCAAACGTTCATTTTGTCCCGAAGAAATGAATGTTCTCCCGATGTATTTGTTTTTAATCAGTCCAATCCCATAAGGAATGCCGGATTGATTTGCATAACCCAGAGCTGCATCAAGGCCGCTGTCCGGAACTCCAATGACAATATCCGCATCTGCCGGATAACTCTCTGCCAGCAGCTCGCCTGCTCTCATTCGTGATCCGTGGACGGACACACCATCTATGGCCGAATCCGGTCTTGCAAAATAGATATATTCAAAGATACAGGTTTTCTTCTTCTGTTTCCCACAGTGTTCTTTCCTTGATTCCACGCCATTTTGACTAAACACAAGAATCTCCCCTGGAAGCAAATCTCTGGTAAATTCTGCCCCTACCGCTGACAATGCACAGCTTTCTGATGCCACCACATACGCTCCATCCGGCATCTGTCCATAACAAAGCGGTCTGAATCCATAAGGATCTCTTGCGGCAATCATCTTTGCAGACGACATCAAAACCAGTGAATAGGCGCCCTCCAGTAAATTCATGCTGTTGCTTACCGCATCTTCTATGCTGGGTGTCATCAGCCGTTCTCTTGTAATCACATAAGCAATGGTTTCTGTATCACTGGTGGTATGAAAAATCGCTCCTGATAACTCTAACTTATCACGCAACTCCAACACATTACTCAGATTCCCATTATGCGCCAGCGCCATTTTTCCTTTCTGGTGGTTGATTTCAATAGGCTGACAATTATTTCGTGTTGTCCCTCCGGTTGTTCCATATCTTACATGTCCCACTGCCATAGTCCCTTCCGGCAAATGGGATAATGTGTCTTTTGAAAACACCTCGCTTACAAGTCCCAGATCCTTATAGGAAGAAAACACACCATCATCATTTACAACGATTCCGCAGCTTTCCTGTCCTCTATGCTGCAGGGCATACAATCCATAGTAGACAATCCCTGCAACATTTTCTTTTTTTCTGCTCATCACACCGAATACACCGCATTCTTCATGAATAGCCATAACCTTATTTCCTCCTGCGCATCATTCTACCGTAACAGATTTTGCTAGGTTCCTCGGTTTATCAATATCACAGCCACGATTCAATGCAACATAATACGCAAAAAGCTGTAATGGAATCACTCCAAGAACCGGCTGCAAAAGTGAATGTACTTTTGGTATTACAAACACTTCTGATGCTTGACTTTCTATCAGGCTTACAATCCGTTCCGTAGTCATTGCGATTACTTCTGCACCTCTGGATTTTACTTCAACAATATTAGACAAGGATTTTTCCACCAGCGGTTCATAGGTTGCCAGCGCAACCACCAGTGTTCCCGGTTCTATCAAAGAAATCGTTCCATGTTTCAGTTCTCCCGCCGCATAGGATTCTGAATGAATATAAGAAATCTCTTTTAGCTTTAGAGAACCTTCCAAGCCCAGTGCATAGTCCAGATTACGGCCAATATAGAAAACACTGTTATGGTTGAAATATCTGGATGCCGCTTTCTGATACCGATCCGGATCATTCATGACAACACTTATCTTTTCAGGCAAATCCTGAAGTTCTCGGATAATTACCGCATATTCTTCCTGCTCAATTCCGTTTAACTGTTTTGCAAGATAAACTCCCAACATGAGCAAAAGTGTCATCTGCGTCGTGTACGCTTTTGTAGTTGCCACTGCAATTTCCGGTCCTGCCCAAGTATAAAGTACATAATCCGCCTCTCTTGCTATGGAACTTCCCATGACATTTACAATTGACAGGACTTTGGAGCCTTTTCGCTTTGCTTCCCGAAGTGCCGCCATAGAGTCCAGTGTTTCCCCTGACTGGCTAATCACAATTACGAGTGCTGATTCTCCAAGTAACGGTTCGCTATATCTGAACTCTGATGCAAGACAGGCTTCTACCGGAATGTGCAGTAATCTCTCCAATGCATATTTTCCTGTCATGCCTACATGATATGCCGATCCACATGCAACAATATAGATTCTGGAAATATTCTTCATTAACTCGCTTGCATTATTCAATTCTTCCATCACAATTTCTCCATCTGCCAGTCTCGGAGAAATTGTTTTGCGTACTGCTTCCGGCTGTTCCATAATTTCTTTCAACATGAAATGCGCATATCCGCCTTTTTCTGCCGCTGAAACATCCCACTCAATCAAATGTTTTTCCTTTTCCAGAAGAAATCTGTCTCTGTCAAATATTTGAACCCCATCTGCCGTAATGACTGCCGTCTCCCCATCTTCCATATAAGAAACAGTCTTCGTTTGCGCAAGAAGTGCAGTAACATCAGAAGCAATATAATTTTCATTTTTGCCATAGCCAATCAGCAACGGTGCATCCTTTTTCGCTGCAACCATCTGTCCTGGAAAATCAGAACAGAGAATCCCCATGGCATACGCACCTTTGATACGATTTAAAACCGCATATACTGCATCCATCAGGTCTGATTTTTTTCTATAATAATATTCCAGTAACTGGACGATTACCTCCGTATCCGTATCAGAAGAAAAAACGACTCCTTTACGAATAAGAGAATTTTTGATCTCCAGATAGTTTTCTATGATGCCATTATGGACGACCGCTATCTTTCCTTCCTGCCCAACATGAGGATGTGCATTTGTATCATTTGGTTCCCCATGGGTTGCCCATCTGGTGTGACCAATGCCGATATTTCCCGACAAAGGATTTTGAGAATCCAGCAATTCACGCAGAACAGACAGACGTCCTTTGCTCTTTTTTACCTGTAATCTCCCATCCGCTGATATGGTCGCAACTCCTGCCGAGTCATATCCTCTGTATTCCAGTCGTTCCAGACCATCAAGCAATATTGGAACAGCTTCTGTCTTTCCTGCAAATCCAATAATTCCACACATTTTTTCTACTCCTCTTTTCTTTTTATTCGAGAACACTTCATCACTCTTGCTGCCGAAATGAATCCTTTAAACAGTGGATGTGACCGATTGGGACGGCTCTTAAATTCCGGATGGAACTGTACGCCTACAAAAAACGGGTGTCCCTGCAGTTCTACGGTTTCCACCAGCCTGTCATCCGAAGAAGTCCCACTGACCACAAGTCCGGCTCTCATCAGTTCCTCACGATATTTATTATTAAACTCATAGCGATGGCGCTCATAGATCAGTTTATTACCATAACATTTTTCCAATTTTGTTCCTGCTTTAATACTGCATGGATAACTTCCCAAACGGAGCGTACCGCCTTTATCAATTTCCTCACTCTGTCCCGGCATAAAATCAATTACTTTATGCTCGCATTGCTCATCAAACTCACCTGAATGAGCGTCTTTCAATCCGAGCACATTCCTTGCAAATTCGATGACAGCAATCTGCATACCCAGACAGATACCAAAGTAAGGAATCTGATTTTTACGCGCATAGTTTGCTGACTGGATCATGCCTTCGATACCACGATTTCCAAATCCGCCTGGTATGATGATTCCATCCAGCCCTTCCAATATGCCATTTACATTTTCCTTCGTAATATTTTCTGAATCAATCCAATGGATTCTTACAAATGTATTCAGTTCATACCCGGCATGGCTCATTGCTTCTGCCACAGACAGATATGCATCATGGAGCTTTACATACTTTCCAACCAGACCGATATGTACTTCTTCGGAACGGTTTCGGATGCGTTCCACCATCTGTTCCCAATCTGACAATTCCGGTTTTGGTACATCGATGTGAAGTTCTCTGCAAACAACATCTGAAAATTCGGACTTTTCTAACATCAGAGGTGCTTCGTAGAGGTTCTGCAACGTCCTGTTTTCAATCACGCACTCTGGTTTCACATTGCAGAAAAGAGAAATCTTCCGGAAAATCGATTCTTCTAATGGTTTATCAGAACGCAGCACTATAATACTGGGATTAATTCCCATCCCTCGAAGTTCCTTGACCGAATGCTGCGTCGGTTTTGACTTATGTTCTTCAGAGCCACTCAAATAAGGTACTAACGTCAC
>CAJUAE010000016.1:0-41939 GCA_910583965.1 uncultured Lachnospiraceae bacterium | reverse complement strand
GCGTCGGTTTTGACTTATGTTCTTCAGAGCCACTCAAATAAGGTACTAACGTCACATGGATAAATAAACTGTTTTCTCCGCCAACCTCCAATGAAAGCTGACGTACCGCTTCCAGAAACGGCTGGGATTCAATATCGCCAATGGTTCCGCCGATCTCTGTGATTACTACATCTGCGTCCGTCTTTTTGCCCACACGATACACAAATTCCTTAATCTCATTTGTGATATGTGGAATCACCTGAACTGTGGAACCAAGGTATTCTCCTCTTCGTTCCTTGTTTAATACATTCCAATAAACCTTCCCTGCAGTCAGGTTGGAGTATCGATTCAGATCTTCATCAATAAATCTCTCATAATGCCCCAGATCCAGATCCGTTTCTGCTCCATCTTCAGTCACGTATACTTCACCATGCTGATATGGACTCATTGTTCCGGGATCTACGTTAATATATGGGTCTAACTTCTATGCTGCCACTTTCAGACCTCTTGCTTTTAAAAGCCGTCCAAGAGAAGCGGCAGTAATCCCTTTTCCCAGACCGGATACTACACCTCCAGTCACAAATATATATTTAGTCATAATTTTTCATTTTCTCCTAAAACATTGTAATACAGGCATCACGTTCTGCACCGACAGACACATACTTAATCCGGCTCTCGATTGTCTTCTCAATATAACGAATATATTCCAGCGCCACCATTTTCCACAGTCAGGTTTTTCCATTCCACAAGACCACCAAGACGTTCCTTTAATGCTTCCGGATAGAGTAAGTCACTCATACGCAATGCTTTTTTCATATATTTGTCTGCATATACCGAAATTTCATCTAAAAAATCTGTATTTCGCTTTATGTTCCACTATTACCATAGTTAGATAGTACCCTTGCAGAAGGATCATTTACGTCGCATCCTTCCCACTCTCTGTTCGGCATCCAGAAATCGGCAACCATCTCAGCCTGACCCGGATAATACTTTTCAAAAATCTCTCTATATAATAAAGATTCTTTTGTAAATGGTCTGGCATGAGTATAGTTTTTACATCTGCTTTCAAATTCTGCATCTGTATATTGCTTTTGTGCATACTCCTTTAAATAATCAACCATGGAGTGTCCAACAGCATCTGAAAACGCAGCTTTTTCTCTCCAAAGAATATCATCCGGCAGATACCCGTCCTGTTCAAATGCATGACGGAGCAGATATTTCCCTTTTCCATAAGTATTCAGTTTTAATTTCGGATCTACTGCCATAACATATTTTACAAAATCCAGATCACCAAACGGAACTCTTGCTTCCAGTGAGTTTACAGAGATACAGCGATCCGCACGGAGAACATCATACATATGAAGTTCACGGATTCGTTTCTGTGATTCCTCTTGAAAGGCTCTCGCATCCGGTGCAAAGTCCGTATATTTATAACCAAACAATTCATCAGAGATTTCACCGGTCAAAAGGACACGGATATCGGTCTTTTCATGGATTGCCTTACACACCAGATACATACCCATGGATGCACGGATTGTAGTAATATCATAGGTTCCCAACAACTGAATGACTGTTTCCAGTGAAGAAAGTACTTCATCCGATGTCATATAAACCTCTGTATGATCACTTCCAATATAATCTGCCACCTGTCTTGCATATTTTAAGTCAATGGCATCTTCACTCATGCCAATCGCAAAGGTCTTAATTGGTTCGTTACTTTTCATTGCTGCAATAGCGCACACCAAAGAAGAATCCAATCCGCCGGAAAGCAGGAAGCCTACTTTTGCATCAGCTACAAGACGTTTTTCCACGCCGGCCACAAGCTTATCACGAATACCCTTGCAGACTGTTTCCAAATCATCATGACAAACCGTATCTACTTTAGCAATGTCACAGTAACAGATAAACTGACCGCCCTTATAGTAATGTCCCGGCGGAAACGGCATGATCTTTTCCGTGAGTCCTGTCAGATTTTTCGCTTCACTGGCAAATATCACAGCGCCTTCTTTGTCATATCCATAATATAATGGACGGATTCCTATCGGATCTCTTGCAGCGATAAATTCTCTTGCTTTCCCATCATAAATGATACAGGCAAACTCTGCATCAATCATGCCAAACATGTCTGTACCGTATTCCTGATATAACGGTAAAAGTATCTCACAGTCCGATTCACTTTCAAACGTATAGTTCACTGACAGTTCTTCTTTCAGCTTCTCAAATCCATAAATTTCTCCATTGCAGACCACATAACTGTTCCCATACTTAAATGGCTGCATACCGGATGGAGTCAATCCCATGATCGATAATCTGTGGAATCCAAGAAGACCATCGCCTGTTTCAACCACCCGGCTGTCATCCGGACCTCTTGATATGGTCTTCCCAAATCCTTCCATAAAAACATCAAAAGCAGCACTGCAGCTGCAATAACCCATAATAGAACACATATGAATCCACCTCCGTAAATCTTAGTAATTCAGCATTCTATAGGGCAAGTGCTGTGCTCGCGGTGCCACCTATCTTTTATCTCATTTCCAAACCTTTTCATGGTTCTGCCATTAACGCCTGACCAACGTCGCACCTACTAAGGAAAATCTGTTCGGATTGCAGCTTAAAAAGTGTTATTCATACAGGCTCTGCCGGGTGGCTCTCACTGTTCCACCCTCTCTGTAAGTGATCGCCTGTACTACTTCTCTTTTCTCAAATGCCTTTACAATATTTAGTTTCTGTCCATTCTGATTTTTATTCTACGTCCTGAAGAGCATCAAATCCTTCTTCTCCGGTTCTTATCTTTACAACATTTTCCACATCGTAAACAAAGATTTTACCATCCCCGATATGTCCTGTGTAAAGCGCCTTCTTCGCTGTTTCAATGACTTTACGAACCGGAACTGCGCTGACTACGATATCCACCTGCACTTTGGGAAGGAGGTTTGCTTCGACCTGTACGCCTCGATAATACTCCGGTTTTCCTTTCTGCGCACCGCATCCCAAAACATGAGATACTGTCATACCAGTAATACCAAGCTTCATCAGGGCATTCTTTAATGTCTCAAATTTAGATTCCTTACATACAATCTCAAGCTTTGTAAACTTCGGAGTACCTTCTTCAAAAGCCGGAACTTTTTTAACCGGGATTGCCTCTGCCATCGGCGTATCGCCCGCCACCATAACCGGCATACCCTCATCCTCCGCTGTCACTGTATCCGGAAGCATTGCAAAACCTGCATATGCTGTTAATAAACCATGTTCAGATACATCAAGTCCCGCAATTTCATCTTCTGCATCAGCACGAAGTCCAATCGTATATTTGATTGCTAAAAATACAATCGTGATGATAATCGCTACATATGCCGCTACAGAAAAAACGCCTGCCGCCTGAACTCCAAGGAAGTGTAAACCGCCTCCATAGAAAAGCCCTGCTTCTGTTGTTACACCTGTCGCAAATAATCCTGTAAGGATTGTTCCGACTGCCCCACATACACCATGAACAGATACAGCGCCAACCGGGTCGTCAATTTTTGCAATCTTATCAAAAAATTCAACGGATAATACAACCAAAACACCACATACAAAACCGATTATGGCTGCACCAGCCGGACTTACTGCATCACAGCCAGCCGTAATACCAACAAGTCCTGCCAATGCTGCATTGTATGTCATGGAAACATCCGGCTTTTTGTATCGAATCCATGTGAAGATTAACGTTGTACAGCAAGCTGCCGCAGCTGCCATATTTGTGTTGAAAAATACTCTTCCTGCCGTTTCCATTAAAGCGTCGCTGTCCATACCTACAGTAGAGGCGCCGTTGAAGCCAAACCAACAGAACCAGAGGATAAATACGCCAAGCGCCGCAAAAGTAAGGTTGTGTCCGAGGATAGCCCGCGGTTTTCCATCTCTACCATATTTTCCAATACGAGGTCCTAATATTTTGGCTCCGATCAATGCGCAGACACCTCCTACCATATGCACGGCTGTAGAACCTGCAAAATCGTGAAAGCCCATCTGTGAAAGCCATCCGCCACCCCAAATCCAGTGTCCTGAAATCGGGTAAATCAAAAGAGAAATTGCTGCAGAATAAATGCAATATGCACTGAATTTTGTTCGCTCAGCCATTCCTCCGGACACGATTGTTGCAGATGTGGCACAAAAAACAGTCTGGAAGATCGCAAATGCCCATAGTGGAACCCCCGCCGGCAAAATGTGATTGTACTCTCCACGAATCAATGGGTCAAAGGTTCCTATGATGGCAGAACCGCTTCCAAACATCATCCCAAACCCTGCCAGCCAGAAGACCGGTGTGCCGATGCAGAAATCCATCAGGTTCTTCATCAAAATATTTCCTGTATTCTTTGCCCTGGTAAATCCGGCTTCACACATGGAGAATCCCGCCTGCATGAAGAACACTAACGCTGCCCCAATCAATACCCAAATTGTGTTGACTGCACTGTAAGTCATAAACATTCCTTCTTTCTATATCTTTTTTGCACTCTGAAATCTTCGATTCTATCACTAACGTATCAGATGAACATACGGCCGCCCCATTCCTGCCGGTACGTTATTTTACGCCAAACAGTAAATCGCCATAGGTTGGAAACGGCCAGTATTTCTTTGCTGTCATTATTTCCGCCTCGTCACAGGCAACCCGGAGTTCACCCATCTTACTCAAAACAACATCACGAATCCTATAAGATTCTGCTTCAATGTCCCCGGCATCCTGCAGCTTCATCACTGTTTCTTCCAATTCATCGGCTTTGACCGCAATCTGTTCTTCCAGTCTTGCCAGTTTCTTTAACAGTTCCACTTCATAGCTACAAGGAATAGAGGCATCCACTGCTTTTTTCGCTGCTGCTGTATTTGCAAGTTCCAGTACATATGCGCTTACCGCCGGAGCAATCTCTGTCTTTGCCATATCAATCATGGTATTTGCTTCAATCAGTACAGTCTTGCAATAGTTTTCCAGCATGATCTCACATCTTGATTTCAGCTCAGCTTCAGAAAATACCTTATGCCCTGTCAACATCTGTACATTTTTTTCATCCAGCAGATGCGGCATACAATCCGGTGTGGTGCGGTAGTTGAGAAGTCCTCTCTTTTCCGTCGCTTCCTTAATCCATGTATCATCATAACCATTGCCGTTGAAAATGATATGCTTATGGTCTTTGATCGTTTTTCGGATCATTTCATGTAATGCTTCTTCAAAGTTCTCTGCTTTTTCCAGTCTGTCCGCATAGATCTTCAGGCTTTCTGCAACGGCGCTGTTCAGCATCATATTTGCACATGCAATGCTGTTAGAAGATCCCAGCATACGAAACTCAAATTTATTTCCGGTAAATGCAAACGGTGATGTGCGGTTGCGGTCTGTCGTATCACGGTTGAATTTCGGGAGCACATCCACACCGAGCTTCATCTGTGCCTTTTTCGTCCCTTCATATGGAGTGTCTGTTTCAATCGCTTCCAATACCGCATTTAATTCATCTCCAAGGAAAATCGATACCACTGCCGGAGGCGCTTCATTGGCACCGAGCCTGTGGTCATTTCCTGCTGTCGCAACAGACAGACGAAGCAAATCCTGATAATCGTCTACCGCTTTGATTACTGCGCACAGGAATATTAAAAACTGTGCATTTTCATACGGCGTCTCTCCCGGTGATAACAGATTCACGCCGTTATCCGTCGCAAGGGACCAGTTATTATGTTTTCCACTGCCGTTTACTCCGGCAAATGGCTTTTCATGAAGCAGACATACAAGTCCATGCTTTGCCGCCACTTTCTGCATGATTTCCATGGTTAACTGGTTATGGTCTGTCGCAATATTTGCTGTCGTATAAACAGGGGCAAGCTCATGCTGCGCCGGAGCCACTTCGTTATGTTCTGTCTTAGCCAGAATTCCCAGCTTCCAAAGTTCTTCATTCAGTTCTTCCATATAAGCGGCAACTCTTGGTTTAATCACACCAAAGTAATGATCGTCCATCTCCTGTCCCTTCGGCGGTTTCGCACCAAAAAGTGTGCGTCCTGTAAATCGAAGATCTTTTCTCTGTTCGTACATTTCCTTTGTAATGAGGAAATACTCCTGTTCCGGTCCTACAGATGTATGGACATATTTCACGTCCGTCTTTCCAAACAAATGAAGAATACGAAGCGCCTGCTTATTTAAAGCTTCCATAGAGCGAAGCAACGGTGTTTTCTTATCAAGCGCCTCGCCTCCATAGGAACAAAACGCTGTAGGAATACATAATGTTTTCCCTTTGATAAACGCATAAGAGGTAGGGTCCCATGCTGTATATCCTCTGGCCTCAAAAGTAGCCCGAAGTCCACCGGACGGAAAAGAAGATGCATCCGGCTCGCCTTTGATCAGTTCCTTTCCTGAGAATTCCATAATCACACCGCCATCCGGGGATGGAGAAATGAAACTATCATGCTTTTCCGCTGTTATGCCGGTAAGCGGCTGGAACCAGTGTGTATAATGCGTAGCGCCATTTGCAACCGCCCAGTCCTTCATTGCTGCTGCAACTGCATTGGCGACACCAATATCAAGCTTTGCACGCTCGTCAATGGTTTTTCTCAAAGATTGATAAACCTTTGCAGGCAAATTTGCTTTCATTACTCTGTCATCGAAAACTTTACATCCAAAAAATTCTGAAACCTTCTTCATAATGTCACTCCTTCCAATTTGAAAAGGCAAGGAGGTCTTTCACAGTACATGATCTTGCACACGAAAGACGCCCTTGCCTTTTGAATCAAATTGCATCTATTTTAAATTATTAAGAAAAAACGCCTCTGAGAACTTCATCTCAAAGACGCCTTTGCCTTTACATGTTGGATAATACACCCGGGAAAATCATTTGTCAATCCCTTTTTATAATTTTTGACGCAACATATAAATTTACAGTTACAATTCACACCCACGCCAGTTTTTATCATGTTATAAGTTATTGAGGTGTGAATTATAACAGATTTTGCACACAAAATGCTAAAAGGCAAGCATTTTGGCGCATGATTCCCACTACTTTGGCGCGGGTGTGAAAAGTAACAATTTACACTCATCCTGTTCTTGTCTCTTGACAAAACTTGCTATTCGCTGTATATATATTATATTGAGTATGAGCAAAGGCGTTCATTTTCAGAGCAGGAATTTTTCTGCCCTAAAAATGGACGCCTTTGCCTTTTTATTGATTCTGAAAGGAAGGTATAAGATATATGAAAATCGAAGGTCAAGTGAGAATCCCTTCCGGATGCGCAATCTCAGCTGTCATTTCCAAAGAAGGAAATAAAATGTCCGGTGAACTGATCACAGATTCCATGAAACCCATGCATGACCGTTCCAACGGATTAGGCGGCGGCTTTGCAGGTTATGGCATTTATCCTGAATATAAAGAGTTTTATGCATTCCATATGTTCTTTGATACCCGCGACACAAGAAAGGAATGTGAAGCTTTCTTAAAAGAACGGTTTGAGATCATCCAATCCGAAAGGATTCCGACCCGCAGGATTCCGGCTATTACAGATGAACCGATTATATGGAGATACTTTATTGCTCCGCTAAAATCCGTTTTGCTTTCTTTGCAGCTGGATGAAAAAGAATTTGTTGCCAGAACAGTTATGAAGATCAACGCTGAAATGTCCGGTGCTTATGTTTTCTCCAGTGGAAAAAACATGGGAACCTTCAAAGCGGTAGGTTTTCCGGAAGATGTGGGTATTTTTTATAAACTGGAAGAATATAAAGGATACTCCTGGACTGCCCACGGACGCTATCCAACAAACACCCCCGGATGGTGGGGCGGCGCACATCCGTTTACGCTGCTTGACTATTCTATCGTACATAATGGTGAAATTTCCTCTTATGATGCGAACCGCCGATTTATTGAAATGTTTGGCTACAAATGTACGCTCCAGACCGATACCGAAGTCATTACTTATATCATGGACTATCTGCTCCGTGTACAGGGACTTACCCTTGGTGAAACTGCAAGTGTCATTGCTGCTCCATTCTGGAGTACCATTGCAGCAAAAACAGATTTGGAAGACCAGAAAAAACACACCTATCTCAGAACCATGTTCCCAAGTCTGCTTGTGACTGGTCCTTTCTCTATCGTTCTAGGATTTGATGGCGGACTGATGGCGCTGAACGACCGGTTGAAGCTGCGTTCTATGGTCGTCGGGGAAAAAGACGACAAGGTATTTATTGCCAGTGAAGAGGCTGCCATCCGAACCATGGAGCCAAATGCCGAAAACATATGGTCTCCTGCCGGTGGTGAACCAGTTATTGTAAAAGTAAAGGAAGGTGCATTTTCATGAGCGTAAAATTTATCTATCCGGAATTTGAAGTAATCAGAAATGAAAACAGATGCATTGCCTGTCGGGTATGTGAACGGCAATGTGCCAATGAAGTACATAGTTACGACGAAGAACATAAGATTATGAAGTGCGATGAATCGAAATGTGTCAACTGCCAGCGATGTGTTTCTCTTTGTCCGACCAGGGCATTAAAAATTGTAAAAAGTGACTGTACCCTGCGTGAAAACGCAAATTGGTCAAACGATACGATAAAAGAGATTTATAAACAGGCAAACAGCGGCGGCGTTCTTTTATCTTCCATGGGTAATCCCAAACCACTGCCTGTATACTGGGATAACATCCTGATCAATGCATCACAGGTAACAAACCCTTCCATTGATCCCTTGCGGGAACCGATGGAAACCAGAGTTTACCTCGGAAAGAAGCCTCGAACAGTGAGTCGTACAGAGGACGGAAAATTAGACTGCAAACTGCCGCCGCAGCTGGAGCTTTCCATGCCTGTCATATTCTCTGCCATGAGTTATGGTTCTATCAGCTACAACGCCCATAAATCCCTTGCGCTGGCGGCAACAGAGCTTGGTATCTTATATAACACTGGTGAGGGTGGTCTGCATGAAGATTTTTACTGCTATGGAGAAAATACCATCGTACAGGTAGCATCTGGACGTTTTGGCGTTCATGAGGGTTATCTGAATGCGGGTGCTGCAATAGAAATTAAAATGGGACAAGGAGCAAAACCGGGCATTGGCGGACATCTTCCCAGTACAAAAATTGTCGGTGATATATCACGTACCCGTATGATTCCGGAAGGCTCTGATGCAATTTCACCGGCTCCACATCATGATATTTATTCCATCGAGGACTTGCGTCAGCTTGTGTTCTCGTTGAAAGAAGCTACAGAGTATAAGAAACCTGTCATCGTTAAAGTCGCAGCCGTTCACAATATTGCTGCCATTGCAAGTGGTATTGCCCGCAGCGGAGCTGATATCATCGCCATTGATGGTTTTCGCGGCGGTACAGGCGCCGCTCCTACCAGAATCCGGGATAACGTCGGCATTCCCATCGAGTTAGCACTTGCTTGCGTTGACCAAAGACTTCGTGACGAAGGTATCCGAAGCAATGTGTCACTGGTAGTCGGCGGAAGTATCCGAAGCGCTGCCGATGTGGTAAAAGCCGTTGCATTTGGTGCGGATGCCTGTTATGTGGCTACCGCTGCTCTTCTGGCTCTTGGCTGCCACCTTTGCCGAACCTGCCAAAGCGGTAAATGTAACTGGGGAATCGCAACCCAGCGCCCGGAGCTGGTAAAGAGACTGAATCCTGAAACGGGAAGCGAACGCCTGATTCATCTTATGACCGCATGGAAACACGAGATCAAAGAACTGATGGGCGGCATGGGCATCAATTCCATAGAGGCTCTACGAGGAAACCGTCTGATGCTGCGTGGCATTGGCTTAACAGAAAAAGAGCTTGAGATACTTGGTATCTCTCATGCAGGAGAGTGATGAATATGTTACAAAAAACTGCTTCTACAGCATTTTCCGTAGAAAAACGTAAACAATTTTTTGGAGGTGTGGTATAATATGAAAATCATTGATGCTGCAAATTTAGATTACAGAGCTGTAAATGAAGCACTGCGCGAGACAGACAGCGACTGTACGATTAACGGCTGCTGCGGTCAGAGATTTATAGCTGCCGGTATGTCTGACCGGAATCTTATCATCAATGGAATTCCGGGTAATGCACTGGGTGCATATTTAAACAATGCCCATATTACCGTAAATGCCAATGCACAGGATGCTGTAGGCGACACCATGAATGAAGGAAAGATTCTAATCCATGGCAATATTGGTGATGCTGCCGGTTATGCCATGCGCGGCGGCAAAATCTATGTACATGGCAATGCAGGATACCGTGCCGGAATCCATATGAAAGCATATAAAGAAAAAATTCCTATCATGATCATCGGTGGATGTGCCGGAAGCTTCCTTGGGGAATATCAGGCTGGCGGTGTCATTATCGTCCTTGGACTTCACAAAGACGACAAACACATCGTAGGAAACTTCCCATGTACCGGAATGCACGGCGGCAAAATGTTCCTGCGCGGCAACTGTGAAGATATCCGCTTTCCGGAACAGGTAACTGCAAGATGTGCATCCTCAGAGGATTTTGAGGAAATCCGGGAATATCTGTCCGAATACTGCGCAGATTTCGGATATTCTGTGGACGAACTTTTGTCTGCTCCTTTTACAGTCATCACACCAGACAGTAAAAACCCATATAAACAAATGTATGTAGCAAATTAAAAGAAAGTAGGTAGGCTTATGAAATATTCCAAAGAAGAGGTCATACAATATGTGCAGGAAGAAGATGTAAAATTCATCCGCCTCGCCTTTTGCGATGTATTTGGCAAACAGAAAAACATATCCATCATGCCAGAGGAGCTTCCCCGCGCTTTTGAATGTGGAATTGCCATTGATGCCTCTGCCATCGCAGGCTTTGGCGATGAAAATCATTCCGATCTGTTTCTCCATCCGGACGCGGACACACTGATGCCCCTGCCATGGAGACCAGAGCATGGCCGTGTGGTACGAATGTTCTGTAATATTGCCCACCCGGACGGAAAAACATTTGAATGTGACACCCGTTCTATTTTAAAAAAAGCAATTCAGGATGCCCAAAACGCAGGATTCCACTTCTTCTTTGGTGCTGAACAGGAATTTTACCTGTTTACTCTGGATGATAATGGAAACCCGACCAAAGAGCCTTATGATAACGCAGGCTATATGGATATTGCCCCAGAAGACAGAGGCGAAAATATCCGCCGTGAAGTATGTCTGACACTTGAACAGATGGGAATACAGCCTGAAAGTTCTCACCACGAAGAAGGTCCGGGACAAAACGAAATTGATTTTCGCTATTCCGATCCACTGACTGCTGCCGACAATGCCATGACCTTCCAGACTGTTGTGAAAACAATCGCCAGACGTAATGGGCTTTTTGCTGATTTCAGTCCCAAACCGCTGGATGATAAACCTGGAAACGGATTCCATATCAATATATCCGCAAAATGCTCTGGTGATACAGACTGTATGAATTACATGATTGCTGCTATTCTGGATAAGGCTGCGGATATGACTGTATTTTTAAACCCAACGGAAAATTCTTATCAGCGTTTTGGCAGCAATAAAGCTCCAAGATATATCTCTTGGTCCAGCGAGAACCGTTCCCAGCTCGTCAGGGTTCCTGCTGCTGTAGGCCAATACCAGCGTGTGGAGCTTCGATCTCCAGACCCATCTGCAAATACTTATCTTGCATTTGCCCTGCTGATTTATGCCATTATGGATGGCATTCAAAACAAACTGGAATTACCAAGCCCCGCTGATATGAACCTGTATAAAGCAGATGCAGATACACTGGCAAAATTTGAGCAACTGCCCTGCGATTTTAAATCTGCATGTTCTACAGCCGCAAACAGTAATTTTATAAAAGAACATATACCAAATGCCATCTTAGATATATATTGCAATAAATAATTGAAACCAATGAAAAAGGAGGAGGTGTAAAATGATTTTAAAAGAACGTTTTTACAGTATACTCATCGTGTCTGCAACAGATCGTTTCACCTCTGCCTTTGCGGACCTACTTCCCGAAACAAGATACTACCCTATGAATCATGTTACAAGTGTCAGTGCCGCCAAACGGGCGCTTGCAGAAAAAACATTTGATTTTGTTATTATCAACGCCCCTTTGCCTGATGATGCGGGCACTCGTTTTGCGATTGACATCTGTACTACCAAATCATCTGCTGTGTTGCTTTTGGTAAAAAATGATGTTCATGCCGGTATCCACGATAAGGTTGCAGAGTATGGCGTTTTCACTTTGCCAAAGCCAATCTCAAAACAAACTATGACTCATGCCCTTAACTGGATGGAAAGCGCCAGCGAACGACTGAAACAATTTGAGAAGAAGTCTCTGTCCATCGAAGAAAAAATGGCTGAAATCCGTCTGGTCAACAAGGCAAAATGGATATTGATTCGTGAACTCTCCATGAGCGAACCTGATGCTCACCGTTACATAGAAAAACAGGCAATGGATCGCTGCATTGCAAAGCGAACTATTGCCGAAGAAATTATCAAAACTTATACCTAACCCCCTTGCCTAACCTTTCAATGGAAAAACTTCTCCATTTCGTTCCACTTGAAGGATACACTCCATACATAATGGTGTGCATCCTTTTTCATTTATCGACTCTTACCAATTTGTTTCTCTTATTTTTATAGAAAAAGATGCCTATTTCTTTACCTGAAGCAAAACGCAGGCAATGCTCTGCAAACATCTGCATTTTCTTGAAGAACACGTATCAGAAAAGACCATGCTTTCAATATAGAATGCCAATAGTTCACACTGTATCTGAACTATTTTATCCTTAATTGAAACAATAAGAACTATTGACATCTCTATGTCTAAGAAAGCATAAACAACTAAATACTTCGAGCCGCTCAGTTTGCTGCTGGTCCGTTTTTCCAAACTGTTCTTTTGTCTGCCGCATCTGCTCATGCACCTGCTCCTGCTGGCAGTTAAGGGCACTTACAAGCCGCCCGCCCCTGCTCCTTTACATTGCCCTTCCCCTGTCATGCTTTTTTCCTGTTCCAGACTTAATCGGTAAAACCCTTTAAATCAAGGTTTTCTGATTAAGTCCTATTATATCTGCATCATCGGTAAAGTGGCGTATACCCATAAATCCGTTCTTTTCCGCATAATCCTCTAACATTGCCTTTTGGTTAGATATGCTGTTGCTCTCGCCCTGTAACTCGTCATCATGGCTCAACCTCTCGTATAATGCTGTTAAATCGTGACCCATAATCAATTCCCTCCTTCCCGCCAGTATCGCATAAATGCTATGCTGTGGCTGTTTTGTATTTATTTTGATTAAGAAGTCTTTTATATTTTATAACTCCAGGCACCTGTCAGCTTCTGCTGACAAATTTCACTTGGGTGCCCGTGTGCAATCGAGTAGGGAAGATTTTTCCCTACTCGCGCGCCGGGTGTCCGTCAGCTCTGCTGACTATTTTCCTATGGACACCCGTGTGCAATCGAGTAGGGAAGGTTTTCCTACTCGCCGCGCGACCCGTGCGCCGCTTTCGCGGCTTATTTCTTCTGCACGGGTCTGTGCATAAAAAAGACCAGGCACCTATACCTGATCTTTTTCTCAATAAATCCCTTTATTCCATTTTTGCTTTTGCTTCTTCCATTGTCATTGCTGGAATAAGAATAAACGCGGTTGTTCCTTCTCCTAAGACACTCTCATAATGCACTCCATATTTCTCGCCAAAACAAAGTTTTAACTTAAAATTGATATTCTTAATACCATATCCACCTTTAATCTGGTCCATATTAACAGAAATTGCATCTTGCATCTGTCTCTCTGTCATTCCCGGACCATCATCTTTCACTGTAAACAAAATATCTTCTTCTATCATTTTTGCACAAATCACAATAGAGCAGCGCTGAATCTCCGAATTTTCCCCAATTCCATGCACAATCGCATTCTCCACAAAAGGCTGCAAAATAATATTCATGCATGCAAGATTTTTAAGCGTATCTGGAATATCTGTCTTCAAATCAATCGCATCATCATAATGAAACTTTTCAATATTGACATACACCTGTACATGCTCAATCTCCTCCTCAATGCTAATCAAATCTTTGCCATGATTTAGACTAAGTCGATAAAATCTTGCCAGATTCCATGCGATTTTCTCAATATCATTCGCGCCATAATCCATAGCAATCCAATTGATTAAGTCCAGTGTATTATATAGAAAATGCGGATTAATCTGTGCTTGCAATGCCCGTATTTCCGCTACGCGCACATCCTTACCAAGTTGATAATGCTCTTGAACCAACCTGCGAACCTCACCTACCATAAAGTTAAAATTACTATATACATCCTCTATCTCATCTCCTTGCTGGTCGGAAGGAATCTGTACATTCAAGTCCCCATCCTGCAAATGTTGCATTTCGAGACTTAATTTCTTTAGCTTTCCCACATAGTAATTTGATAAAATAAAAGAAACAATCACAATCATAAGCGCCATAACTACAAGTACAATTACAGCCGTCAATATCAGCGGAAAATATTGTTTGTCATATTCATTCAAAGGAATGAGCGACACCATCTGCCAGCCTGTATTCTCTACATCTTTTCGGTCCATATAGTAATCTATATCACCAATCTGTATCAGTTCCCATGCTGTTTTGCCTCCTGCCAACGGAAAATGCTCTTGTTCCCTCAATATTTCAAACAAAAGTGGGTCGGACGAAAGAATCCCTTCTCCTGTCGCATTGACTAGATACACCAATCCATTTGGCGTAACGTTTGTATTTTCCATCACCTGTACAATCCATTTCTTATCGATGCTGATACTACATACGCCTAAAACCCGCGAATTTGTATCACTGCCCGACCTAATTTGATGGTACAAGGTTGGCACAATACTTGTCCAAATACTGTCTTTACAGATTCGCAACTCGGGAATCTATCTTTTCCTCCTAAAAGGAAAGACAATGTTCTGACATCAGAAATTTCTACTAGAATATTAAGATTATTTTCCTCCAACCATGCATCCAGACTTTCTGTCAGCCATTCTTTCGCCGCCATAAGTTTATCTCGATATTCCAAACGCAGGATTCCAACACAAAAAATATTTTTTCCGCTGGTATAAAAGGGCTGTGATGAAGAATCCAAAAATAAAGTATGCAACCGCGCCTCTTTCTGTTCTCTTGTCCTAGCAACGCGCTGTACCGCCTCTCCAATTGCCTCTGAAATATTCTCTCTGCTAATTGGTTTTTCCACATAACGCACCGCATGCAAATCAATTGCTGCTTTCAGATATTCTTTATCCGCATAGCCTGTAACAAATATAATCTCAACCTCTGGAAACAGTTTTCTCAGCCGTTTGCATAACTCAATACCATTTTCACCAGGCATAAAAATATCAGACAACACAATATCAGGAATATAATCCTGACAGACTATGTATGCTTTTTCCGCGTTCTCAGCCACTTTTATTTCGTCAACGCCAAGGCTTTCCCACGAAATATGTTTTAACAGTCCATTTCTAATAACGGTCTCATCTTCAATAATCAATATTTTCAAAGCAGACTCTTCCTTCCCACTTAGGAACCCGGCACGATGCAATATCTGCATCATTGCAGACACATCTCTACGTCTCTTTTGATTATACATGGATTCAAGATAAATGCAATGCTTTCGCCAGAAAATAAGCGGTTTTATGTCACAGTTCAGTTTAGGACTTTGCAGTAAATGCAAAGTCCTGAAACGAACATAATAGTTGAGACACATCAAACCACTACAAAATGGTTTTGCGTGGCTTGATGTTTGTGACAGAAAGTAAAAAACTAAACCGTTACGGTTTTATTAATTCATTCCTTTCGTCTTATCTGCAAGGTATTCAAAAAAGTCAAAGTCCGCATAACGTTGATGTTTTATTCGATCAGCGCAAGTAATCCCCACCATAGTTCCTGTAAATTCACCGTATTTACAATATTCGTCGGAAAAACGAGTCGTGTCAAATACCTTTCCAATTTTCTCATACTGTACATTATCATAGCTCCATTCAAACCAAGAGCGTCTGCCCTCTATATAAAGACGCAAATAAATTGGTTTGTCTTCAACAGGAATGCGCGTATTGAGAAATTCAGTCTTCTCTCCATTCTCAAGATGAATGATAGAGATTGCACTCTGACCGAGTGTCTCACTGTAATACTTACGCAGATTAATATAATTCATATTATCATAATATAGTATTAGCCCAGCACTGTGTTGATGAACCTGCGGTACAAACTCCATCTTTGTCGTCACTCTCGCATATACGCTTGTTAGTTTCCGCGCCAGAATACTCACTTTGTTTAGAGAAGTGCGTGATTCTTGCCCGCGTATCCGCACATAACCCGGCCGCACATTCACATCTGCAAAATGCTGCGGCATCATACGTGGAGCGTAATAATAATTGCCCAAAGTTTCACTGT
Organism: uncultured Lachnospiraceae bacterium; assembly: GCA_910583965.1. Taxonomy (GTDB): domain Bacteria; phylum Bacillota; class Clostridia; order Lachnospirales; family Lachnospiraceae; genus COE1. Next base: position 25,610 of record CAJUAE010000016.1, on the reverse strand, counting down.
CAAAATCATCAAAATCTGGAATTTGGGGCATTGGCACCTCACAGAGCATACTTTCAGGCACTTCCATCTTTGCCAGATTGCTGCCGTCCGCCATGCGTAGCCACCCATCTTCAGTCCACATCATTTTCTGGATAGCAGTCTCTCTGCCAAGCGTACAGCGCAGTTCTGGCACAAAAGGCCGCGCGCAGAGATGAACGAGATAAACTTCTCCTGTCGGAAGTTCCACATAACTTCCATGACCTGCTTTTTGTAAAATAGAATCTGGATTATAATACTTTGGTTTTAGATGATCAGGGTCCTGCCTTTCATAAGACTCACCTGGAACACTTGTCACAATCGGGTTTTTTGGGTCTTTTTCATAAGGTCCCCACACATTTTTGGAGCGCCCCATCGTCACACAATGATTGTATCCAGTGCCGCCCTCAGCGCACATCATATAATAATATTCTCCTCGCCTAGTCAAATGCGGTGCTTCAATGCAACCTCTGTCTGTACCACCGCGCCATATTCGCTGTGGATATCCCAAAATCTCTTTTTGCTCTCTGGAATATTCCACCATACAGATTGCACCCGGTTTTTCGTACCCCTCTCTTGTTTCCCATTCCAGAGAAACAATATATTTCTTTCCATTCTTATCATGAAATATAGACGCATCAAATCCAGAAGAATGCAAATACACCGGCTTACTCCAAGGTCCTGTAATATCTTCTGACGTAATCAGATAATTGTCTACATCAAAATAGCGCGCATTCATAGAATTCATAATTCCATAAACCACATAGAAAAGTCCTTCCTCCTCGCAGTAGGTCAAACATGGTGCCCAGATACCTTTTGCACTAGGCAACTTCTTCAAATCCACTTCTGTGTCATCTGTTAAAACATGCGTTAACAGTTCCCAATTTTTAAGGTCTTTTGAGTGGTATATGGGTATTCCCGGAAACCATTCAAAAGTCGAAACTGCCACATAGTAGTCCTCTCCTTTTTTGCAGATGCAAGGGTCTGGATTAAATCCTGGAAAAATTGGGTTTTGAATCATCTTATCGTCCTCCTTATTACCAATATAATCTCTCGAAGTCCATTCATACAAAGTATTATAGAATATCACTCGTTTGCTGAATAATCATTTCTATTTGCAGGAAACCAGCCAAAATCCACACATCTTCCGAAATCCCAACTATCCCATCCAATCCAGCCTTTATCATTCACTGTATCTGTCAGCAACTTATAGCTCCAATAAAAATAGCCACTGCCTTTTTCCCATGCTGCAAGTTGCGCCTTGGCAAGCGCGCGGTAGATTTTCTTTTTTTCTTCAGCTTCAAGTTGTTCTGTATCATTTCCTTCTATACCATTTAATACACTCTGACCGCCCTTTGTGTCGCATCCACATGCAAGCGAATTAAACAGACACCACTCGCCGCAAATAACCGGAAAATAATTCTGCATCTCCTCAATATCTTTTTCATAGTGCTCTTTGATATAAGACAAATAGGCATCCAACTTTTGTGCACAGCCATCTGCTTCTGCCATCATCAAATACTGATGCGTATCAAGCACAACATTGACGTATTTTTCCTCACGCATAAAATCTTTCCAAGCCATCAACTCAAAACCATCATGAATCACAATATATTTTTGCTCTGGGAGATATTTGCGCATTCTATCATATGCGCTGCAATAAAATTCTCGCAAAAACTCGAGCGTATTTGGCCCGGAACCTTCCGCCATCTGTTGGTCCACTGCCGGATATCGATTTGGTACATCCATTGAATGCCACGCGCGCTCCGTAATCGGCTCATTCAAAACTTCAATTCCCCAGAGTCCCTTTCTCTTGGCATAACGCTTTGACAGTCTCTCAAGTACAGTAAGAACAAACTCCACTTCCTCAGGAGACTTTGACCATTTACACACACCACATATCCCGCCATTGTCAAAGCCATTTTGTCCCATTGGCGCAGTATGTAAGTCGATTAAAATCTGCAATCCATATTTCTCCGCCCAACAAAAAGCTTTGTCCAGTTCTTGCACACACCCAATAAATGGTTCTCTGTCCCCAAAGATAAAATATGGCACTGGGATTCTAACGATATTCATTCCCATAGATTGAATTGTCACAAAATCTCGTTCCGAAATATATTCCGCACGGTGTATTTGGATTCGCGCCTCATACACTTCTCGCGAAAGCTGACGCGGAAGATAGTATTCATCTTCCGCTGTTGTTCCCGCAAATAATGCCGGACTCATCCATTTCTCCAAAACCAGCCAGTTACCAAGATTTACTCCTTTTACTTTCATATGCATTCTCCTTTTTTATAATTCTCAAGAACGTTCCTTCAAATCTTTCATAATACCTGCAAACTCCTCGTCAAGATGATAAAATTTCATAATAATCAATCCTGCAATATACACTACAATTGGTATCCAAACAAAACACACGCGAATTGATGTGAGTGCTGATGCAGTCTGTGTTGCTGCCTCACCAATATAACCGCCAATTTCAAGAATTAATCCCAACAGTGCAGAGCCAATTCCATTTCCAATCTTATAACCGAAACTGCACGCACTATTGACCAGTCCTTCTGTCCGCACACCTGTCTTCCACTCTCCATAGTCAATAGTATCCGAAACCATTGCCCACATAGTCGCACCGCCGCAGGCATTTCCAACTCCCCTAATGACACTAGACACAACAATCATGCCCATCATTCCATTAGAAAAGTTTAAAATCAACATACCAATAATATCCAGTATAAGACCGATTGAAAAAACATTGCGCTTTCCATACTTTTTCACCAACATCGCAATAAAAAACATTCCCGCAATCTGCACAATATTGAAAATACCATTGATGGTTCCGACAAGATTTCTGTCACCAAGAATATCTTTTGCGTAGTATACAGTCGCACCGCCATTTACAGAGTACATCAGGAAGAACAGTGCAAGCATTCCAGTCATCATAATCCAATATTTATTTTGAAATAATGCCTTGATTCCTGTCATAATTGGCACATCCGCCGTCTTCTGTCCTGCATTTTTGTTCTGCGCTGTACCAGAAGGTCTAACACGTTCCTTTGTTCCAAAAAAATTGATTAGAAATGCTACAACAGCCAACAGTCCAAGAATACAGAAAGTTTTTGTCCACGCAGATGCATTGTCGCCAAAATACTCTACAAGCGGAAGTGTACAGAGATTGATTGTCAGTGTCCCGGCTGTCGCCAAAAGGTTTCTAAAAATGCTTAGCACAGACCGTTCATATGGGTTGCAGATTGCAAACGATATCCGTCCAGAGGGATATCTTCTGCGGTTTAACAGCTTACTTTTTGAAATTCTGTTCCAACTTTATCACAATTTTAGTATAAAAATCTTTCAGGCAGACTTAACCCATAAAGCAAAAGATTTGAATCGCCTAAACCTTGTCCTAGACTATACAAATCAAAATTATAATCGTCCTATCTCCATTGATGAGATTTCTCAAATTGCTTATCTTGATTCAGGGTACTTCTGCCGCTTCTTTAAGAAGCATATGGGACTTACTTTTCTGGAATACTTAAATGAAGTACGCTTATCTCACATTTATCAAGATTTAATCTCGACGCAAGACACATTACAGCACATTTTGGAGCGTCATGGTTTTACCAACTACAAGTTATTTCGTAGAGTATTCCTAGAACATTTTCAAGCAACTCCCTCTCAAATCAGAAAACATTTACACAATCGAGTAGGGAAAGTCACTTCCTCTACTCACCGCGCCGCCGATACGCCATTTTAGTGGCGTATTTCCTCTACATCGGCGTGTACACAAAAAAAGTAGGGGATTACTTCCCTACTTTTTATAAAACTACAAATACTTATCCCTCAATTGGAATATATTTGCGCTCCTCGACAACAGGTTTTATTTCTTTCTTTGGGACAGAAACTTTCAAAATACCATCTTCAAATTTGGCCTTGATATCTTCCTGATTAACTTCCTCACCTACGTAGAATCTTCTACTACAAGTACCATAATATCTCTCACGGCGAATATACTTTCCGTCCTCATCTTTCTGGTCATTGTTTTGACTTGTCTCCGCGTTGATGGTAAGATATCCATTTTCAAGTTCTGCCTTCACATTCTCCTTTTTGTAGCCTGGTAAATCGATATCCAACTCATAGCTAGTATCACTTTCTTTAACATCTGTTCGCATAATCCCTGTGGTAGTATTGTAGCGGGAAGCCGTTCTCATAGGGCGGGCAAAATCCTCAAAGAAATCGTCAAATAAACTCTCTCCAAAAATACTATTCATAACATTTGCACTTGGTAATAACATAACACATACCTCCTAAAAATATAAATTATTGTGTGGCAGCTTTAAAAGCTGTTGTTTTATTTGTTATATATGTGTTATAACATACTTATTAGCACTCGTCAAGTAGGAGTGCTAATAATTTTTCTAAAGAAATTATAAACTTGTTTTATTCTTGTTATATCTGTTTCGACACAAGAAGCTCCTTTCTGTATTTACAGACAAAATTATGTAATATTGCAATGGGTACTTTTACACAAGGCATTTTCTTCTTATAGTTCACTTTTTGTTGTTTATCAACTTCAATCAACTATCCTATACTCGTTACACCCTTCTCCCAATCCCAGCTAAAAACTCAAACACCCCTGCCACATCAAGCCTGCCATACCCCCACTCCCGATTTGGATACTCCAAATATTCATCTCGTTTTGCACCTCGTATGAGATAATTTTTAATATTAACAGAATTGACAAGAATATCATTGCTGTTTACAACTGCCCACTCCATAAGTTGCGCACATCCTCCCGCTGTAATTGCTGCCGCCATACTGGTCCCACTCCTACTTCCATAAGGTGTTGAAACATCAACTCCTGGTGCAGCGATTTCAGGAACAATAGCGTTATTTCGAGCAAAACCACGCCCTGATGTCGCTGCAATACTGTTGTTACTAGTCTGATAAGCAGCCACTGTCACCGCACTATCTATATAACCGGGCTCTGTAATCGTTGTGTATGGACTGGGTTCAAGAAAATAGGTATCCGACAAAAGAAACTCTGTAATTGGAAGCCAAATATCAAACTGTCCGCCAACTGTATTTCCTTCAGAAATAATCCGAATATTCCATACGCCCTGTGATGGGTCAGAAAAACGAAAACGAATCACCTCCGCACCAGATAGACTTTCCACAAGTTGATATTCAATTACCACTCGTGTCCGCTCATAAACAAATGCAAATTCCTGCGGGATATAACTTCTTGGATTATTCCATCGAGCAGTCTCACCGCCCGGTGTGCGTATAACTGCATTATAAAAATATGGCACGTTCCCCCACAAATCCATAATGAATCCCTTTTCGTTTTCTCCTACGCGAAGCTCCACATCCTGATAAGGCTGATTCTCACTAAGTTTTCCAAAGAAATGATGGGATGCATTACCCTCATTTCCCCCAGCAGTCACAATGACACGACTTTTCAACATACTAATATAATTAATGTAATTTCCCAACATACCACTGCCTGTATGATCTCCAAAACTTGTTCCGATTCCCAAACAAATAACAAGGGGCTTTGTCAAAATTAACACATATTTTTGCAAATATTGAATTGCTTGCAAAATATCAGCCTCACTGTAGCAGGGTACACCTGGCGGGATCTTATAATAATCTCTTAAATATGTTTTTGCTTCCTTAAGCTTTACAACAACAATCTGGCTGTCTGGTGCAGCCCCAATAAAACTCCCATTCTCAATAGAACTTCCCGCCGCAATACTTGCCATAACGCTTCCATGTCCATTCGCATCTGTACTCGGAACAATGGACAGCGGATTATCACTTGCAAGGGCTTCATTAATCATCTCGTTTGTGTATTCTGTCCCATAATGAAACCCTTCTGGCGGTGCCCCTGTCTGAATTGTCTGATCCCAGATACCTGCTATTCGACTTCTACCTGCAAAATCGCGAAACACATTATCTTGGTAACGGATTCCTGTATCAATAAATCCGATTGTAACATTTTTTCCTGTCAAATTTAAAGGTTCGCCTTGAATCGATAAAATTCCAGATGCGGTCAAACTCAAGGTATTTAAATTTCTATCCTGCGCTGCTGTACATTCCATCAATCCATAACATTTGGGCAGCACAGAATACGCGAATTGTCCAGCTCTATTATATTGCGCATTATTCCTATCCACATATAAGATTCCCCACTCATTTGCTAAATGATGATAACAATAATCAATGGGCAAATCATAATTATATTCCTCAGGTAGTAAAATATATACCAACGTGTCCGCATAATCATTTGACAAAATACGTTCTTTACAGGTCACTATTCTATCCTCAACAGAAGGTTATTATTGTAATATATGCGATAACAAACACAATGTATCCTAAAAATTGTACATATTTACTTTTTATATCCATATTTGTGTTAGCAATCGAATAGGAAACTTCCCCTACGTCCCGCACGACCTATGCGCCGTTTTAGTGGCTTATTTGCGCTGCATGGGTCTGTGCAATCGAGTAGAGACCCCTACTCGCGCGCCGGGCACCCGTCAGCGAACCGATAAATCGGTTTGATGACAAATTTCACTTGGGTACCTGTGTGCATAAAAACAATAACTCCCTACAATTACTGTAGGGAGTCATTACATATTTGCTTTTTTAATTGTTTTCTTATTTTGCTTTACACACCAGAATATGCAGCAAATCCTGCGTCAATTGGAAGCACTACACCTGTAATCGCGCTTGCTGCCTTATCATCACAAAGGAAAAATACGCCGCCAAGCAATTCCTCACTCTCGACAAAACGCCCTGTCGGTGTGCCACTCAAAATCTTGTTAGAACGCGCTGTTGGAGTACCATCTTCGTTAAATAGAAGTCTACGATTCTGATTAGATACTAAAAATCCAGGCGCAATTGCATTGCAACGAATACCTGTTCCTGCAAAGTGTGTTGCAAGCCACTGTGTAAAATTAGAAATCGCGGCCTTTGCACCAGAATATGCCGGAATCTTTGTCAATGGTATATAAGCATTCATCGAAGAAATATTTAGAATACAACCTGATTTTTTCTCCACCATATCCTTCGCAAATACCTGTGTCGGTAACAATGTTCCCTGAAAATTCAATTTAAACACAAAATCTACTCCACTTGGGTCCAAATCAAAGAAAGTCTTCTGTCCTTCTACTGCCTCATGTTGATATTCATTGTCCGTCGTCGCACGTGGATTGTTTCCACCTGCGCCATTTACAAGAATATCACATAGTCCTAAATCCGCACACACCTGCTCATGAACCTGCGCAAGTGCTTCTGGTTCTAACACATTTGCCTTGTATCCCTCACAGATTAATCCCTCTGCCTTGCACTCGTCAGCCAACGCCTTGACTGCATCCTCATTTAAATCAAGTGCTGCTACCTTTGCACCTGCTTGCGCAAATGCCTTTGCCATTGTACCGCACAGCACACCGCCTGCACCTGTCACAACAACCACTTTTCCGGTAAAGTCTATCTTTAATGGTAAATCCATCATATGAACAACCCTTCCTTCCTAATTTCATTTCCAATTAACATTTGGTTAAATACAATACTCTTAAAGTTTTCCATCCAGCCGTTCTAACATATCCCAGCAGCCCCACATATACATGATACCCAGCGCGCGGTCATACAACCCATAACCTGGTCTGCACTGTTCTCCCCAGATATGTCTTCCATGGTCAGGGCGAATATATCCATCGAAACCACAGTCATGATAAGCACGCATAATCTCAAGAATGCCCACATCACCATCACAGTCACGATGTGACGCCTCTGTAAAATCCCCATTTGCAAAATGTTTTACATTGCGGATATGCGCAAATGCAATTCTATCACAGTAAGTGCGAATAATATCTGGAACATCATTTTTCGGATTCGCACCAAGTGAACCAGAACACAGACATAAGCAGTTGTACTCGTCATCTACCATGGACAGAAAACGTCCAATTGCTTCTTTATCAACTAATAAACGCGGAATCCCAAAGATATCCCATGGTGGGTCATCCTGATGAATCGCCATCTTGATGCCAGTCTCATGACATGTTGGCATAATTGCCTCAAGAAAATATTTTAGGTTATCCCATAGTTTTTCCTTTGTCACTGGGCGATATGCTTCAAAAAGCTCGTCAAGTTTCGCCATGCGCTCTGGCTCCCAACCAGGGAATGTCAACCCATGAAGATTTTCAAGGATATAATTTGCCATCTCCTTGTAGTCCTCTTGAATTTTAGCCTTCTCATAAAATAATGCTGTGGAACCATCCTCCATTGGGTGAAATAGGTCGGTTCGTGTCCAGTCAAAGATTGGCATAAAATTGTAAGTTACTACTTTAACACCAAACTTTGCAAGATTACGCAACGTCTGTTTATAATTCTCAATATATTGGTCGCGTGTCGGCAGCCCAATCTTAATATCGTCATGAACATTCACACTCTCCACTACATCCATGTTAAATCCATGGTCTTCTATCTGATGACGCATCTTCTCAATCTCGTCAATTTCCCACACTTCACCTGCTGCCTTGTCGTGCAATGCCCACACAAGACCCGTCACGCCAGGAATTTGCTTAATCTGCTCTTGCGTGATACTATCATTGCCCTCGCCATACCAGCGAAAAGTCATCTGCATAAAAACACCTCCTATTTTTTATATTCTTGTATCAAAAATGCCACAGAAAGAATCCACTGGGTCTTTGCCGGTAAATGCTTCTTCACCTGTCATCAACTTTGCAATTAATGCATCCAGCGTAGACTCATTGCTATCATAGGTATTAATATAAGTGCGCGCCTGCGGAATATCAGCGAGCACAAATGGATGTTGTACACCAACCACCACAACCGGAAGTTCAAACACATACCATGGAATCTCTCCACCACCTTTTGTCATGCCAAACGCAGGACGCGCAACTGGTTGAAATCCACCTGGAATATCCACCAAAGTAATAATTAAATCCTGATTCTCACGGAACTCCTTAATTGGTGTTTTCCCTGCAAAATACATATTAATATCTGGTTTTTCACCTGCCTGAATCTGTTTTTGCATTTTTTCGATAGGACTCTCGTAAATAAACGCATCAAATCCCTTGTCCACCAACTTGTCTCGCAACACTTCTGCTGCGGATTTCTTTGCTCCAAATAACGCGCCAAGCCCCGGAGCAGACAGACCCTTTACATAGACAATCATAATCCGTTTATAGCGCTCTGGTGTAACTGGTAGAACATCTTTATCCTTATATTTTACAAGTGTGATAGACTTGTCAGAAATCTCTTTCTGCATCGCAACATGCGCTTTACAACCGACAATCTCATGCACCTGATCCCGCGGCGGCATCAACTCATTCTTTGCTTTTTTGTGCAGTCCCATGTGTGCTTTGAGCGCGAGGATACGATGCAACGCATCATTCAGACGCTCCTCAGTGATGCGTCCATCCAAATACCCCTGCTTCATGCTTGCAAAATCTTCGTCCATCTCATTGAAGAACAAAAACATATCCACTCCGGCAGCAATTGCAGCAGGAAGTACATCACTGCGTTTCATACGACAAGTCAATCCTACCATATGAGACGCATCTGTCAAAACCATACCGTTAAATCCAAGTTTTTTGCGCAACAGTCCATCAATCAGTTCTGACGAAAGTGTCGCAGGCATCATCTCGTCATCTGTGATATCTGGGTTGAAATGGCGCGCATATGCAGGCTGCATAATGTGTCCTGCCATAATTGCCTCAAGCCCATTGTCAATTAATGTCTTGTAAACCATTCCAAAGGTTTTATCCCACTCCTCACAGCTCATGTCGTTGACACTGTTTGCCACATGCTGATCGCGGAAATCTAATCCATCGCCAGGGAAATGTTTTGCCGCACAACAAAAACCTGGATTGGCATGTGCACCTTCCATATACGCCTTTGCCATCTCAGCCACTCGCTGTGGATCATTGCCGTAGGTGCGTAGTCCAATAACTGGATTCTCCCAGTTATACATAATATCACTAACTGGCGCAAAAGACAAATTACAGCCAATTGCAGCAGCTTCCTTATTTGCCATATAACCTAGTTGATATGCATAGTCAACATTTCTAGTCGCACCAATTTTGGTTTGGCCTCCAATCATTGTACCATCTGTGCAGGCGCCATTTCCACCATTCTCTGTGTTACAGGCAATAATCAATGGAATCTTACTGTTCTCCTGTAAAATACGATTTTGCTCGTAAATCTCGTCTGCTGTACCTGGATTGTATCGGATTCCGCCAATATGGTAATCGTTCACAGTCATTTTCAAATAGTCCTCTGTGCGCGAAGACCCCATATTAAAAAACAATTGTCCTATTTTCTCGTCGACATCCATACTTGCGATAGTATCCTCTACCCACTTACAATCCTCATCTGACAAGTTAAAAGGCTTTGCTTTGATATCTACCATTCTGTCACCTCTTTTTTCCACTTATTCTTTACTTCCAAGATTTTTCAAAAATTGATCTTTTTTCTGCTGCTGATAGCCATCTCCATAAGTGCCATTTAGGAAATGTACAATCCCTTCTCTAACAAATTCGTCCCAACTATGCGCTTCATTTCGCACCAAAATTGGATAGTAAAATACGCCATTTTTTTCTGCCGCATCCAAATCTCCTGGCGCATCACCACACATTAACACATGGTCTGGAGCATATCCTCGTTTCATCAACTCGCTGATGCAAAATGCCTTGCTTCCAGAATCTTGTGCCAACACCACATCTGTATATTCTAGCAGTCCATAAAAATCCCACTCATCTAATACTGCACTCAGATTCGCACTGGACACAATGGCAATATCCGCGTCGCGATATGCCCTTTTTAACGCTTCTAGAACTCCCGGAAAAGGACGCTTGTCTTCTTCCGGCAGTCTATCTATCGATTGATTTACAGAGTTACTCCAAGCCAATGCCTTGCGCAGACAAATATTGTCATTTCTGGCAATTTCCTGCTCCAATGCAACATTAGATAACTCCGATGTCTCATTGACCCATCGTTCCAACGCATCAAGTTCTTCAATCTCGCAGTACTTTTCTCGTATTTCATCAAGTGCTTTCACAAGTCCCTTAAAACGATTGACACCACGCGTCATTGTATACAAATTAATCTCATTCCAACGTGCTAAGATTGCATCACGCCACTCCTCTAGCCCCCACTCTGCAACCATGCAAGGTCCAAAACAGCGAATATGCTTGATATCCATTGTATCCATGGCACAGCCATCACTGTCCACACAGACCAGAAAATCACTTCTTTTTGTATAAGTCAAAAATTGATTTGCCATCGTCTGCCCCCTTTTTGTTTTCTTTTCGTTTCTTTTAAAACAGTTGCAAAAATTTATCACTACTATCATTTATTGTGTTTGCGTGCAAGGATAGCAACATTCTCCTCCACACGCTTCTTATTCAATGGATAGATTGTAATTAAAAATACTGCTACAAGTGCAAAGCCAATGATTGGTGCAATACAAGAGAGCTTAAAAATTCGATCTGTCACTTCTGGATCAAATGCTGTTGCATTAGAATATCCAATCATGGTCAGCAGTGAACCTGTAAGTCCTGCGGAAAGTGCCTGCCCTAGCTTTCTAGCAAAAGAATATACAGAATAGATTGTACCATCTTCGCGCACACCATTCTTCACTTCTGCATCGTCAATAACATCTGTAATCATCGCCCAGATAACAGTATTAAAGAATCCAAGCCCTATATATGCAACGGTAAAAAATCCAACATATACAAATGCATTTTGTGGATGCACAATCAGACATACCAGATACACAACTGCAGCCACTGTACAGGAAACCACAGACAATTCCTTCTTGCCAAACTTAGCAGAAAGCTTGGACGCAAGCGGAGCACAGATTACAAGCATCGCAATTGTTCCAGTCATAGAAGACATTGACTGTGCAGATGCGCTCTTATAATAATTTGGGAACACATAACCTGCCATACCTTGCATTGTCAACATTGCAAGAAGCAAAGCAATCGCTGCTGCTATAATACCAAGTAACGAACGGTTTGTAACAAGACTTTTTAATAGATTTCCAATATTCAATTTCGTGTTGTTTGCAGGAACTTCCACGCGCTCTCTTACCAGACTAAAGCAGAGTAGATAGCAGATAATCGCCATCACACCAAATACGCCTGCGATAATTGTCATACGAGGACCAGACAGAACTGTGTTTCCATTTACTGTCTCATAAGCAAACACCGGAGTACCTACACCAATTACCAACCCTGCAAGTGTCGCGCCAATCGTTCTCCATGTGGAGAGTTCTGCGCGGTGTTTTGGGTCTGCAGAGACTGCTGAAGCCATAGAACCATATGGAATATTAATGGAAGTATAGAAAATAGAACCCCATAAAATATAGGTGATAACCATCCAAAATACCTTGAAGCCATATGCCATATTTGCAAATCCTGACTGATAGATTAAAAACGAAGCAATCGCCACGGGTCCGCACATACGTTTAATCCACGGTTTAAATTTACCATCTTTTGTTGGCTTAGAACGGTCGACAATCTGCCCCATCGTCACATCTGTAAATGCATCGATAAATCGTGCCGCCATCATTAAAAGCCCAACAACTGCCGCATCAATTCCCATAACATCTGTATAAAACTTCAGCATAAAGCTCGAGGATAAAATAAACGTAAAATCATTTCCAAAGTCTCCAAACATATACCCCAATTTGTCCCTCATGCCAAATGGAGGCGCTGTAGTACTTGTACTTTTTGCCATAAAAATCCTCCTCTCGGATTTACTGCTATCTTTTTGTTATCAAACTTTATCAATCTTAATCAACTGTGCATTTAAGCTCTCCAAAAATCCTTCTGGCAACATATTGCCAGCCATGTTTACCATGCCTTCTGGCGCCATAGACTTCATCATATCCCACATACCAACACCTGGACGTACATCAAAATTTGTTGCAAGTTTAACAGCCTTTGCCACAATCTCCATTGCCTCTGGACATTTTGCAATTTCTTCCATTTTATATTTGACATTGTACTTGCCCTCTGGAAATTCCATCGGTGCCTTGAGATCCAAATCGCCCGCAAGTTTAAACCAGTTTGCCACACCCTCTGCTCTTTCGTTTACTTCAGGAAGAACATAGATGTCTGGCTCTTTCTCCACTTTCTCCAATGTCATACTATCCTTACAGCTACCTGCCTGTGCTAAGATACTGTTGAATCCCTCTTTCAGCGCAACTGTAAATACAAACACTTTCTGTGCTGTCATAACCTGTGCAAGTTCCCCGTTGACAAACAGAGAAACAGTTGGCTGATTTGAGTACACACGAATTTCTGTTGTTTCCCCTGCGCGCTGTGCATAACGCTTTCCACACAGATGAATCATTGGCTCCTTATTCCAGTATGCCTTATAAATATAATAACTATCCTTCTTTGTGCAGCGATCCATTGTAACCAAACCTTTGTTGTTACGTCCTGCCACACCGCCCTCATTTCTGGCCGCACATCCAAAATCAAACATATTCCACACATGGCTTGACCATATCCACGGACGCTCGTCGAGTACTTTTGCCATATGTTCATGGTACAACGCCTGATATTCCTCACTGTAATCTTTACATGCCGAATTCGGTCCATGATAAGTAATAATACCCTCGCAACCATACTCCGAGAGACCAAGACAAATTTCTGGATGTGCCTCGTGGAAATTATCAAGCCACGGACCATTGTCCTCCATCTTTCCGCCATACCAACCAAAGTAGTGATTGTAACTTTCCACATCTGTAATATTGTGAACAGGGCTGTCAACCGGCGTCATAGAAACATGTGCAATCGTGGTCAGACGCGTTGGATCTAACTCCTTGCACAACGCATTTAATTCCTTGTGGTTTTCCACTAACTGCTCAGAAATACCACCGATTAAAATCTCATTGGAAACACCCCAGAAACAAATACTCGTATGGTTATAATTTTGTAAAATTAATTCCTTCATCTGCGTAATACAGTTCTGATGTGCTGCCGGATCGGGATTCATTACGCTGATAAATGGAATCTCAGCCCACACAATAAATCCAAGTTCGTCACACGCGTCATAAAAATCCTGTGAGTGCTGATAATGCGCAAGGCGAATTGTATTCGCACCAAGTTCCTTAATAATTTTCGCATCTTGAAAATGTTCTTCTCTGGTTAGTGCATTACCCTTATAGAGCTGGTCTTGATGACGGCTAACACCACGCAGAGGCGTTGGCACTCCATTCAGTATAAATCCTTTATCTGGATCACATGAAAAACTTCTCACACCTACACGTGCAGAGACTGTATCATATGCTTCGTTTCGTCTTTGAAGAACTGCTGTGACAGTGTACAAATATGGATTGTCGCAATCCCACAGTGTCACATCTGGCACAAAAATCTTTACTGCTGTGTTATCCGCTGGACGTACACTGTATCCTACTTCTTTACCATCCGCATCACAAATGCTATACAATACAGTAAAATTTTCATCTGCATTTACTACCCAAGATTCCAATGCAAATTCTGCACCGCCACATTGAGTCGGTGTTGCCGTAACTTTCAACCCATTACTGCCCCAATACATCAATTCAAAATGCGTCTCTGGAACACTAATAAGATTCAAACCGCGATAAAGACCACCATAGAATGTAAAATCTGCGGACTGCGGATACACACTACTCTTATTTTCATTACTACATGCAATCACCAAAAGATTCTCACCATTGTCAACACATGCATCTGTAATATCTGCACGAAATGTGGAATAACCACCTTCATGGTAGCAAATTTCCTTTCCATTTACGTACACCGTTGCTTGCTGTCCTGCCGCTGGAATATCCACAAAAACACGCCCACCTGCAAGTGGCTGTTTGGGTGTCTGGAATGTTTGTGCATACCAATAACATCCCCTGTCATAACTACCATTCCCGTCATGACCATCCACCGCATTCCATGTGTGTGGTAAGTCTACCTCTCCCCAGTCAGTTGGAAGCTTGTCTGGAAGTCCTACATTTTTCTTGATAAACCTCCAGCTTTTGTTCAGGTTGGTAATTGTTCTCATGTAAAGTCCTCCTTTCAATTTATCCGGCAATTCTTATATTCTGTATTTTCTCTATCCAATTGACCTTTTCTGTTCACAGATTGTAAATTTGTATTTTTAAAAAATATATTAGTTTTTTAATATAGATAAAGTTGCCAATACATTATATGATTGCCCGATTGTATATATGTTAACTTATACAATTTTCTTTGTGTTTTCACACACTTTTTGTTATTTTTGTATACTTATATCATATTTTTATTTATTTGCTTTGACGAGATACGATTTTTTGATTTTTTTGCATTATTATTATATTGTGTTGCTTTTATCTAAAAAATGTGCAAAAATAAATAAAAAATATCTAAATTTCTTGTATAAAATAAGACACTATTTTCCCTGCGTAAACTGAAGTTAAGAAAAGAGTAGATGCATATGCAAAACACTTTATCAAAAAAAGACTTATCAGAACTCCAACTGTCTCAAAAAACATTATTATCCTTTGCACAAAGCTTATTGGAAAACAATCGTATTCCAGTTCAATTTATCTCGCCCTCCTGTGAAAACCTTACACAGATGGATTATGGACTGCGCGCCACGATTCTGCATGACTACAAACCAGATGCAGTCCTTTCATTTTTAAATACGCTAAAAGATAAAACTATCTGTCATCTAAAAGACACTTTTCAGTGTTATTATAGCATTTTACGTCTACCTGACAGTGATAAATTGATGATGTGTGGTCCAGTTCTTTTTGAAGAAATGCGTTCCTCTCGCCTGAATGAAATTGTAACAAGATTGCAACTTCCACAGGATTTGTATCCCGTTTTACAAGGATATTATCTACGTCTGGCTTCTTTTTCTGCCCCAGCACTTTACTACAGTCTCTTTCTGACATTGGGGAATTTTTTATTTGGAGAAAATCAGTATGAAACAATTTATCGAGATTTAAATGATATGGATAAATGGTATGAATCCTACGCCCATCAATATCAAAGTGCAGGAAATTCTATGATGAATATTGAAATGATTGAGATGCGTTATGCCTTGGAAGCACAAATGTTAGAAGCTGTTTTCCTAGGCAATGAAGCGAAATCTATGGCACTTGTATCCAAATTATCCTCATTAGCATTGCCTCATCGCATGTCCGACGAATTGCGAGACTATAAAGACTATACAATTGCTTTTAACACACTCATCCGCAAGAAAGCAGAAGAAGCTGGTGTCCACCCGATTCATATCGACCTTTGTTCCAACCAGCATGTCCAACTTATTGAACAAGTTACAAGTAAAGAACAGTTTCACTCTATCTGGTCTCGCATTGTGCTCAATTACTGTCGGCTTATCCGCAAACATACACTTAAAGATTACTCGTTGCTAACACAGAAAATCATTACATATATCAATTCTGATCTGACGGCTGATTTGAGTCTGAAAGCAATGTCTGACTGGCTAAATATCAATGCCAGTTATCTGTCCACTTTATTCAAAAAAGAAGTTGGCATTCCACTGACAGATTTTGTGAACCATCAGCGCATCGAACAGGCCAAAAAACTTCTGATTGTAACAGAACTTCCTATGAAACTTATCGCACAACAGTGCGGTATTCCAGACATTTACTATTTTAGTCGCCTATTTAAGAAACGCACTGGTGTCACGCCCAAACTCTATCGGGAACATGCCACGCGAGAACATGACCCTTATCAGAGTAAGGGTGCAACTGTGAATTAAATCATCTATTTTTCACTTGATGAATTTTGAGTCTCATTCTGTGCGCTTTTCTGCACAGACTCGTGCAGAGAAAATATGCCGCTAAAGCGACACATGGATCGCGTAGGGGAAGTAACTTTCCCTATGCGGTCTTGGTCAAAACGTACTTTATATTGAATATTTCTATGACTAACATGATAAAACATTAAGGAGATCCCCACAATTCCTACTGCGATACCAAGTGCTATCACCAAAGTCTCCATTGCATAAGTTTTCGCATCCGCTCCTTTTCCATCTACAATCGCACGCATGGTATAATAAAGTCTACCTCCTGGCACTAATGGTATAATAGACGGAATCAGAAAAACCGTTGCTGGCGCTTTCACAATCCTTGCAAGCACTTCCGCATACAATGTTACCACTGTAGCTGGAATTAGATTCTGCATCAGCAAAGACAAGTCTGCTTCCACACACACACAATACAGAAATGTTGACACAACCCCACCAATACAACCATACACAATCTTATTGCGTTTAATATTGACATTTAAACAATAACCAATTGTTCCAATTGCAGCCGTTAATATCATCACAAAATACGTTTCCCAAAAAGTCCCTATCATCTTAACAATCCTCCAAACAACATAATCGCAATACCAAAACCTACTGCAATTGCAATTGCCATCATCAATGCTTCCGCAAGACGCAAAATACCTGTAATAATGTCACCACACATCATATCTCGCAGTGCATTCATCAGATTGATACCAGGAATCATCAGCATAATGCTTCCAATCATAACTTTATCAATATTTTGTCCAATTCCAATTAACACTGACAAGCTGCAGAGTATCCCTGCTACCACAGAGATTACCAAACTGTATACCACGCGGTTTCTACCATGAGACGCAAAGCAGTAATCCCACAGATACATCAACACTGCCACAATTCCAGCCGCCAATCCATCTCGCAGATTTCCCCCAAAAAACAATGTAAAAGCAGATGCCAATAGTACATAACCTGTCATTTTTGACTTGTAAATACGACGCTCCTCCGGCGCCATAATTGCACGAATACGCTGCTGAATTTCACTGCAAGGTGGCTTCTTCTGGCAAATATACCTAGAAAGTGCATTTAGATCCTCCAACTTATTTAGATCCGTAGGATGTGGATTAATACGTCTTGTCAGTGTATGGTTTTCTCCCGCATCCGTTTTCCAGCTTAGTATAATCAGTGACAAAATGGTAAAGATATCTACAATTCCGCCACCGTACGCGGTACAGATACGTGTGATCGTATCCTCAACCCTTAAAATCTCCGCTCCACAGCGCAACATTGTCTCCCCCATGTCCAGTGCACATTCCATCACCTGTGTGGGTGTTTCGCAAACAGTTTCCTTTTCCATATTTCCTCCGTCATTTGTCCTACAGGACATGTGATTTCACCATTTTTTCTTACTGTTTCTCTATTATACGATTTCACAATAAATTTAGCAATACATGTAAAAGTTCATTTCTGTTTGAATCGCAAATAAAATATGCCCGTGGATAAAAAATTTAAGCGCATAGTATTTATTTAATATCGCCTGAAGAAACACTAACCCTCAACCATTACTAAAGTTGATAATCAGGAAACAATACAAGTAATGGTTCATTGGAGGTAAAAATAAATATTGGAAAACAAATCAAAATATTACGTCTTGCCAAAGAAGTTCCACAAGAAGAACTAGCAAAATATCTAGATGTATCTTTTCAGGCCATATTGTCTTCTTGTTTTTAAAAAGAAAACCTTTTATCCGACCTTGACCACTGTTTTTGAAAGTGTTATTATTTTAACATAAAAATAAATTAACGAGGTGTTTCAAATGAGTAAAGGTTTTAAAGATTTGCTGCAAAAGGTTTATGAGTGTGACCGCAAAACAGTTGCTGTCGCAGTGGCGGAGGACGAGCCAGTGTTAGAAGCTGTAAAAGCTGCAAAAGAAAAAGGCATCGCGGACGCTATCCTTGTCGGTGACGAGGAAAAAATTAAGGAGATTGCTGCAAGCATGAACATGGATTTGACAGGCTTCGAGATTATTAATGAGCCCGACCATGTACAGGCTGCACACACTGCTGTAAAGCTTGTTCATGACGGCAAAGCAGACATGTACATGAAAGGTTTAATTGACACAAAGAATTTCTTAAAGAGTGTTCTTGACAAGGAAGTTGGCTTGCGTACAGGCAAGGCACTCTCTCACGTATGTGTATTTGAAATCAAAGGCATTGATCGTCTTCTGTTTTTATCAGACGTTGCATTTATGACCTATCCCACATTGGAAGATAAAGTTGCGATTATTAACAACACCGTTGAAGTTTGCCATGCATGTGGTATTGCCGAGCCAAAAGTTGCCCCAGTTGCCGCTGTAGAAGTTGTCAATCCCAAGATGCCATGCACTGTCGACGCGGATGAACTTACTAAGATGAACACAGAAGGCAAAATCACAGGCTGTGTAATTGACGGACCACTCTCTATGGATATGGCAATTGACAGTGCTGCTGCTGCACACAAAGGTGGTACAGACAGAAAGATTGCTGGTGACGCAGATGTAATTCTCTTTCCAGATATTCATTCTGGTAATCTTGTATACAAAGTCCTCACACACCTTTGCGATGTAAAGAATGGCAATATCTTGACTGGTACAGCCGCTCCCGTTATTTTAACATCACGCTCTGACAGCTTTGAGGCAAAGCTAAATTCTATCGCACTTGCAGCAGTTGTCGCTGAATCCATGAAAGAGAAATAAAATAAAATTGCTCGCTAAATTTCTGATTAATGTCATTCGTAAAGCGAATAATAACACGATTAACCCAAAATAAGGAGGAACTAAAAAAATGGCAATCAAAAGTTTGATTATCAATCCGGGCTCTACTTCCACAAAAATCGGTGTATTTGAAGATGAGACCTTATTGTTTGAAGAAACATTGAGACACTCTACTGAAGAAATTTCTCAGTATGCTACAATTGTTGACCAGAAAGATTTCCGCAAGAAAATTATCACAGACTTGCTGACAGAAAAAAATTTCGATATCAAGTCATTAAATGTTGTCGTAGGTCGTGGCGGTATGCTCAAACCAATTCCAGGTGGTACATATGCAGTGACAGATGCGCTACTCGCCGACTTAAAAGTAGGTGTACAAGGACAACATGCTTCCAACCTTGGCGGCATTCTTGCGCGGGAAATTGGTGACTCCATCGGTGTTCCTTCTTACATCGTTGACCCCGTTGTAGTGGACGAACTAATGCCAATCGCAAGATATTCTGGTGTTCCAGAACTTTCGCGCACCAGCGTATTTCATGCGTTGAATCAAAAAGCGGTCGCAAAGAAATACGCAAAGGAGATTGGAAAACCATATGATACCCTTCGTTTAATCGTTGTTCACATGGGTGGTGGTGTATCTGTAGGTGCTCATATTAATGGAAAAGTCGTTGACGTTTTCAATGCATTAGATGGAGATGGCGCATTTTCACCGGAGCGCGCTGGTGCAGTGCCAAGTGGTGCCTTGATTAAAATGTGTTTCTCTGGAAAATATACCGAAAAAGAAGTCTATAGCAAGATTGTAGGCAAGGGCGGGTTTAACGCTTACCTTGGCACAAATGATATGCGTGAAGTTACAAAACGTGCAAATGAGGGCGACGAGAAAGCTGCAGAAGCCAAAAAAGCATTTTTGTTGCAAGTATCTAAAAATATTGGTTCTATGGCCTGTGTACTGAATGGAAAAGTTGACCAAATTATTGTGACTGGCGGCATCGCATATGGCGAAGATGTTGTTGCTGCACTGAAAGAATATGCGGAATGGATTGCTCCTTTCACTGTATATCCCGGAGAAGATGAGTTATTAGCCTTAGCACAAGGCGCTCTGCGTGTACTAAACAACGAAGAAAAAGCAATGGAATACTAAAATTAATAAATCAACCTCATAGAAATTACCTGTTTCTATGAGGTTGATTTTATTTGATATTTCTAATATATTACGTTGTTGGATGAAATACTGGTATTCTCAATTCTACTACTGCGCCGTAATGTTCTGACATATTAAAGAAATTTATTTCTGCTCTATCTCCATAGATAATTTGCAGACGTTTTAATGTATTTTGCACTCCAACATGTCTTCTGCCATTATATTCAATACTTTTGCCATTTTTAATCTTATCAAGGCTCTCATCCGTAAATCCCCCTCCCGTGTCAGAAATGCAAATATAAATATAATCTTCCCCATGATAGCGCTCCTCCACAATATAAAGGGTAATTTCTACTTGTCGTTCAAAATTTACTCCATGGTTAATTGCATTCTCCACAAATACTTGTAACACTAGAGGCGGAATTAGGCATTTTTCAACTTCCTCATCTGATATTACTTCAAAGTGAAAAAAATCTTCATATCTCATTTTTTGAATATCAATATAATCTTTAATATGTGCAATCTCCTGCCTAATTTCTCTTAGGACATAGGAATCATTTACGACATATCGAACATAATCTGACAATTTCTCTGACATCAATACAATGTCTTCTGCATGGTGCATCTCTGCCATTCCGTGAATCACACTAATACAATTGAGATAAAAATGAGAGTTAATCTGTTCCTGTACATATTCCAATTCTGTCCTACTATGCATGAGTTCCTTTTCATAAATGGCAATTTTAAGAGATTGAATCTGCCGCATCATCTCGCGAAACTCCGCACTTGCCATTTCTAATTCCAAAATTTGCTGATCTTCTGTATCATGAATCCATTTTTCTTCCTCTGAGTCACTTAATTGTTTCACAAACTGTCTCATTGGCGCAAGGATTTTTTTATAATAAATAAATGTAATGACACCGACACCCAAAATAATACTAATCGCAAGTATTGAATTTGCAAGTTGTAATATAATAATTTTGTCAAGAATCCCTTCATTGGATGCAATTAACAAATTCAGTTGTCCAATCCTTCCAAGCTGATAGGAATAGACTGTTGGTTTGTGAAAATAACCACCATTCAACAATATCTGTATTTCTCGTTTGTCCTCCTGTCCCTGCATTAAGATTTCTCCATTTTCCATCACAAGATATGGGATTCCTTCATAGCCAAGATTACTAATATTAAAATTGGTAAATAAATCACCAAGCGCAATAATACATCCCACTGCTCTCCCACCCGTTTCATAAAAACAAAATAGATATTCTTCACCTTCGGCTGAAAAATAATTCCACTCCGATCGTTTTCTTTCTCCTGACAGATAACCCTTAATTACTTTTTCCAATTCCAACGCCACGTCACTTTTCATACTAACTGAAAAATATGGTGACTTATCAAGAACCAAAAGTTCTGCTGCCGCTATATACTCATAGAAAAAATAACTTCCACCATATCGAATCTTTAACATCTTATTCAGTGAAATAATGTCTTGTAATAATTTATAATATTCTGTCGTCTGTGGGGTAATATCGTTGGGCAGTCCTTGTATATTTTTGTCTTGCTGTATGAGATACACCATCTCTGAATTAATTTTACTAATATCCTCATTCACTCTTGCTGCATTGACAGTCGCCATATCCTGCATGTAACGGTATGCCATTTCCTTTGCTTCCCCCATGTTCCGAAAAAGGAACAGCAAAAGTACAGCAAACAACACACAAACAGGAATCATTAATTCCATAGTACTTCTGACTATAGAACGACTTTTTCTAAGCCTTTGCTTTTTCTTTCTGTCCATCTTTTTCATGACAATCTCCATTCCTGTCATTTCAGAAAAAAATCCATAATACAAGTGTTTTAGGATAAATTCTAAGCTGTAATAATCTCCACCAACGCGCCATACAAATCAGGTTCCATATCCTGCGCTAACAATTCACCCAAAAGACACGCTGGTTCCTTTTCTGTCAAAATTGACCGAAATGCGTTTTCTTTCATCATAATAGGAATCTCTGCGCGATCTAAAATCTGAAAACAGTTTTCTTGCACATCATTATTTGCACTAACTCTGTCTGTCAAACATACTCTAATCTCTTGTTCTATCGGAATATCTTTCAATGTAATTTGTACGTTTTGTGCATGTTTCACATATAACTCGTCTTGTATACAAATACCGTTTGCTTCGATGTGTGCATCTTTAATCCCGCAAAATGTAATGGTATAATCTCTTTTTGCAGGAATCAAAGAACGATCCCCCTCCGCTGCGCAGATCAATAGACAACCATCTGCCTTGGTCCAAGTATAGCTAGTTTTTATATACACTCCTTTTTGGTAGTCTACAGTCGCATTGTCATCTTCATATAGAGTAAAGTCTCCATTCTCGCCTGTGTATATATACAAATGGAGTTTTTTTGGATTCTCACTTGCATCCTGCATATAATCATCTTGAAACGGAATAATTGCACCCGCTTTTGCAAATACAGGAATGGTAGCAAGACCACGATACAAATTCATCTTCCTTCCTCCATGATAACGCAAGCCTGTAAAAATATCATACCATATTCCTTCTGGAAACCAGACAGTTGTCTTTGCCAAATTAACGCCACTAATACAAGGAGTTGTGATAGCTGCCACCATCATTTGACTACCAAACAGAAATTGATTTGGTACCTGATATGCCTCCCATTCTTTTGGATAATTATAGTACATTGGCAAAATCATTGGAATTTTTTCCGCGTATTGTCTATAATTCATCGTGTACAAATATGGTAGCATTTTATGACGCAGTCTCAGAAAATCTTCCATTATATCACAGATATCCAGACGATATCTCCATGGTTCTTTAGAGAGAAAACGACTGTCTGATGAATGTAGACGCATAATTGGAGAAAAGACTCCAAGTTGCACCCACCTCCCACTCAATTCATCATCCCGCTTTCCAAGCATATGCCCACCAATGTCATGACTCCACATACCATATCCTATATTTGAAGCAGATGCTGTAAAATATGGTTGAAACGCAAGCGAGGCCCATGATATAACCGTATCTCCCGAAAATCCAACTGGATAACGATGACTACCTGCTCCTGCATATCTTGAAAACGTCATAGGCCGTTTTTTGCCATTTCTTCCATTGTCTAAAAAATGAAAGTGATTCAGCATCCAAAGAGGGTCCATTCCCTCAACCTTTGACGTTCCTCCTTGTTGCCAGTCAATCCACCAAAAATCAACTCCTTCATCCTCCAAAGGATGATGCAAATAATCAAAATATGCTTCCATAAACTTTTCATCTGATACGTCAAAAGAAATGGGCTGTTCATGGTCAATATCAACCTCCAATACCTTCCCCATTTCTTCATACATTTCTTCATGCGCTCGAACACCATCAGCAGGATGCACATTTAGTGTCACATGTAACCCTTTGTCATGAAGCCAATTGAGAAATCTCTTTGGATCAGGAAAAAAATCACGATTCCATGTATATCCTGTCCAACCACTCCCATACTTTTTGTCAATATCTACCAAATGCCAATCCATGTCTATTACTGCCACAGAAACTGGAACATCTTCTCTTTCAAAATGTTCTATTAGCTCACGATAACTGTCTTCTGTATATTTATGATACCTGCTCCACCAATTCCCAAAAGCATATCTAGGAATCATAGGAGTAGTTCCTGACAATCTGTAAAAATCTTGTATACACTTTAGATAATCTACACCATATCCCCAAAAATACAAATCTTGCTCTGGCACTTTGCGCTGTTCGACCCATCCATCTTCTCGAACAACTAAGGATTGACTATCATCCAAAAGTGCATAACCACACATCGACACCAACCCATCCTCAAGAGGAATAGCCCCATCCGCATTGTCAAGTGTTCTTGCTGTTCCTTTTAATTCCGTCTGTTGTAAAAGATGACTGTCATCTCCATAGTGCCATACATTTCCATAGGGAAAAATTCCTCCCTTTACTTCAATATACAATCCATTTTTGCTAAAACACTTCTTATTATAGTAAAGATGAATACGTTCTGTAATAATTTCTAAAGAATTATCTTTCTCAATAAGCTGATAGTCCGATGCTCCCAAATCTCTATTCCATACAGTCTGTGTAGGTCTGTCCTCAAACAGACTTTGTTGTGTATACTCCAGTCTAATCAGCCCAGTTGTTATCACACTGATACGATAGTGTGTCCCAGTTATGACATTTTCTTTCCTGCATTTTGAATTTGCCTGAATTAGATATCGTCTACTCATTTTAATCTCCTTTCTGTTGCCAAACAGCAACACAAATCTTTTTTAATGTTTCAAAACCTGATATAAGAAGCAAAACCGATGTCTGCTCTTTCCTGCAGACATCGGCTGCGCCTGTTTTACTCTACAATTGCTTTATACGCTGCATATGCATCATTGTGTATCTCCAATACCTCTTGTAATCCCATCTGGTCAAGTTGCTTGAGATAGGATTCCCATTCTTCATCAATTCCGCCATCTACTACCCAATGTGCATACTGTGCAGATGCATAGTTATTAATATCTGTAGTCAAACTTGCAAGTCTTGTTAGCTGATCCGCTGTATAACTCACTACAGGAAATGCTATGTCTGAAGCATATTTTGCATTTACTACATCTTGTGCTAATTTTACGCCATCTCCCTGACTTTCTGGAAGTGTTACCTTGCTCTGAAATTCTTCTGTCATATATTTCGGTCCAAAATCTCTCATAGAAAAAGACCATGCAGAAGTATCAAGTGTAGTTCCATCTGCCGGAAGCAAAACCTCATAAGTTCCATCCTCTTTCTCTGTAATTTGGTCAGGAATCGATCCATAATAAGTCTGCAAAGAAACTATAGTAAACGACGTTAATTCTTTCTGTTTGACTCTAGGAAAAAGAGCATAGAGC
>CAJUAE010000015.1 GCA_910583965.1 uncultured Lachnospiraceae bacterium | reverse complement strand
TCAACTATTATTTAGATTTGTAAAATTTCTATGAAATTTATGGAAAAATAGGAAAAAGTATTATAAAATAGACGAGGAAAAGTTTGGTAATTGGGATTTCAGAGAATAGACTTTTGGAGTCGGAAGTATAAGAAGACGCCAAGAGGCTATAAAGTAATGAGGAGGAATAAAATGCAGTACAAGGGATTGAAACGAATCAAAAAAGTGGCTGCTCTAGTATTGTCAGCCGCTTTGATTACGACAGAGCTGCCGCAGACAGGGATAGTGTATGCATCAGAAACAGATGAATATGAGACACAAATGACCACTGAACAGGAAGAATCCTTGACGCAACAAGAGGAGAGTACAACAGAACAGGAAGAAAATCAAACAGAAGATAACAGAGAAGAAGATACCAATGTTGAAGAAAGTGCAGAAGAATCTGAGATAGAATCAGACCATGAGACCAAAACTGAGAGTGCGGAGTCTACAGAGGTAGAAACGCAAAGCAGCACTGAGACATCAAGTGCAGAGACAGAGAGTGATGTTGAGACGACAAGTGCAGGAACCACGGAAACAGAGACGGAAGGCAGTACAGAATCGACGAGCACGAAGCCGACAGAAACGGAAACCGAAAGCAGCACAGAATCGACGAGCACGAAGCCGACAGAAACAGAAACCGAAGACAATACAGAAAGTAATACGTTTACGGAGACAGAAACAGAAAATAGTACAGAGACATCAAGTGTAGGAACTACAGAGACAGAGGATGAAACGAATACAATAGAAACAGAAGAAACCACGGAGACAGAAACGGAAGATAGTACAGAGTTAGACGTCACAGAAGTCGAAACATTAGAACTTGAAACAGTCGCGACGGAAATAGCGGAAGAACAAACTTCAGTTCCAATACCTGAGGTTGATGCATCTGTACATACTGTTAAGTCAAAGAAGAATATAGCATTATTTGATGCAGTGTCTTCAAGAATTTACGCGTCTGCACAGGAGCCTGTGGAGGTTTCGCCTGGTGAATACAAAATAGAAAATAGAGATCAATTTTTGGGATTTCTTTCTGGAAGGCTTGACTATGATGGCTGTACAGTAACATTGGCCTGCAATATTGATATGAAATCAGAGACAGTATATTTCGGGGATAGGTTTGCTGGTACATTTGATGGAAACGGGTATTCTATTCAGAATTTAAAAGTTGATCAAGGGCTGTTTCCAGTTATTCAATCAGGGGCGGTTGTTAAAAATTTACATATTAGCAATGCGTCATTGACAGGGGAACGTTCTGCAGGTGTGATTGCTGGTCGCAATAATGGTACGATTAGAAAATGTGTGGTTACTGGAAACTTGGAAGCGACAAGCAATATGGATTTTACTGCTGGAATTGCAGGGATAAATGAAGGAACGATTGAGAATTGTGTTTTTGCAGGAAGAATAACAGCCGCAGCAAACACTGCGGATGAAGAAAAGAATATTGGTGGTATTGCTGGCGAAAACAATGGAGAAATTCAGAATTGTTATGCGATGGGGAGTATTAATACCAAGGCGGCAGTTGTCGCTGGAATTGCTGGAACAAACACTAATAATATCAAGGATTGTGCCAATTATATGAATATAGAAGGCGCATATACTGTTGCAGGTATTGTTGCCATGAATGAAGACAATGTTTTAAATTGTACAAATTATGGGACAGTGCGACAGAAAAATAATTCGCAGGAAATTGGAGAAGCGGGCGGTATTACTGCACAGAATAAGTTGGGGACAATTAGTGATAGCTATAATTATGCAATAATTAATGGAGAAGCAAAAAATATCGGTGGAATTGCAGCAACGACATCTGGAGCAATTACAAGATGCGGAAACACTGGTTCTGTAACTGGTTTGGCAAATGTCGGTGGTATTGTAGGATTATACAATGGAAATCGGGAGTACAGCATCAGTGAATGCTATAATCAGGGAAGCATTAATGGTAGTGGCAGAACTGAAAAATCAATAGGAATTGGTGGTGTTTTAGGAAGCACAGGAGAAAGTTATAGAGTTCAGATTGAAAATTGTTATAATACAGGAAGTATTCGTGCCGCAAACACAGCACAGTATCTTGGCGGTATTGCAGGAATTATCTATAAAGGTTCTATCTCGAATTGCTATAATGCAGGAAATGTTGCTGGTGCAGAAGCATCTTACGCAGCAACGCTTGTGGGATTCTTCGGCAAGGAGGAAGATACTTCCTATACAAACTGCCTTTATATCGGCAACGAGAATAGTATTGCGTTTTACAGAGAAAATGGCGGTGTTTCAGATGCAGAGATGGCAAAGACAACCAGTGAACTAAGATCACGAGATGTACTCACAATTCTTGGAAATAGCTTTTCTTTAGACAGTGGTAGTTCCATAAATGATGGATATCCTATATTGAGTGAGCAAACAGAACCAAGTTATCAGTATCTTGTAGTTTATGAGCTAAATGGAGGCTGTTCAGAAAACTCTTATTTTGAGCTGATAACGCAAGATAGTTCTGTGAACAGGCCAGAAGATCCAACAAAGAATTATGCAGAATTTCAAGATTGGTACACCGATGCAGGATTAAGCAATTTGTATCGTTTTAATGATTCCGTCAAAGCACCATTAATTTTATATGCAAAATGGAAAAATGTAACGATTGTGGAAGATATGGAATTGCTCCAGACCAGTATTGAGTTGATAAGAGGAGAAGAATATCCTATAAAAGTGCGTTTTATTCCAGAGAAAGCAGAGAATGCAGAAATGGTGTGGGATTCTGACAATACCTCTGCTGTTACGGTTGATGAAAAAGGCGTTATTCGGGCAGAGGCACCGGGGCGTGCAACGATTACGGGAAGATTAAAAGATAATTCCTTGTCAAAGACGCTGGAATTAGATGTTACTGTTACAAAGGATGAGAGCATTATTCATATTAGGAGAGTTGAAGATGGCGCTGAACTAGAAAATTTGGATATTGCGGTTAAAGAAGTTGTTACATTAGAGGCAGTGACAAAAGGGTTTTCGGAGGAAACTGCAGAAACTCAGTGGGGACCCGGAGATAACGAGTATGTTAAAATTACACCAAAGGTAAATACCTTAGGTAATCCTAAAGTAGAAGTGATGGGATTAAAACCAACACCATCAGGAAAACCTGTTAAGGTTAAATTTACTGTAGATGATGGGAATATACAGTCTTCCAAAAGTATCAATGTCACAGTTTTACCTTTGGCAACTGGTGTAAAAGTAAAATTGGACGAGGAAGATGTCACAGACAAAACTGCGATTTATGATTTGGTGACAAAGAAATTTATTGCTGTTGGCACAAAAAAATTAAAAAAACCTGTGGAGAAATTAAGTGCTGTTGTGTCGCCAAGTGATGCAAGCCAAAAAGTAACATGGGAATCCAATAATTATTCGGTGATTCAATTTAAGGACAAAGAAATTGGCGTTGTGACTGGAAATATTAGTGGAACAGCAGAGGTTACAGCACTGACAAAAGATGGAAGCAATAAAACGGGGAAACTAACCGTTAGAACTAAACGAATTGTACAATCGTTTGTGTTAGAGCCAAAAGCAGTGGATACCAATACCCCTGTTGTGTTGGATTCTCAAGGTAGGGTGTTGCTGACGAGTGGATGCAGTGTAAGATTAGTTCCTAATTTTACGCCGACGGATGCTACTGATCAGGGATTAAAGTGGGAAATGAGTCCCAAAAATTGCATTGAGATTGATGCAGAAAAAAAGATAATTACCGCAAAAGACGTGGGAAGCGAAACAAAAGTGACTTTAAAAGCAACTTCTATGGATGGCGGTGAAGCTTCTTATGAGATGGAGTTTATCGTTATTCCTAGGGTAGAATCGATTGAAATCTACAATGCAAAAGATATGAAACGTCCAATTAATGGGGAAACCATTGGTGTAAACCCTGAAACGGATAGCAAAACAGTAACATTGTGTGTAAAAAATAAACCAGATGATGCTTCCCAAATTGTTTTATGGAAATCAGCAAACACAAAAGTGGCGACCGTAGAAGACCATAAGGATGGAAGCTGTACAGTGACCGTAAATGGGTATGGGAAAACTAGTATTATTGCTACAGCAGCAGATGGAAGTGGTATTACGGCATCTATTACTATAAATGTCTCTTCACTTGTATCTTCTATTAACATTATAGGTAGCAACAAAGTGATAAAAGGTGGAACAATCAAACTAAAAGCAGAAGTTTTTCCAAAATCAGCAGAAAATAAGGCAGTCTATTGGGAATCAGATGACACATCAATAGCAACAGTAAATAAAAATACCGGAGAGGTAAGGGGAATTAAGAGCGGTTTTGCAGATATTATTGCCACAGCAGCAGATGGAGGAGAAGCTTCTCAAAGATTTGCAATAAGGGTTACAGAACCAGTAACAGATTTTGATATTATGATACCAGATGGAAATACCAATTTGGAGGATGATGTCATTGTTACAGACAAAATGGTAGGAATTGACCTTGATGCAGGAATGGAGACATACACACTGTCAGCAAGGATTCTTCCCAAAGAAGCAAGTCAGATTGTCTCTTGGAAATCCAGCAATGAAAAGATTGCCACAGTTGATGAAAAAGGTACAGTTACAGCCAAAGCGCTTGGTAGAGCAATTATTACAGCGACCACAACAGATGGCAGCAACAAAACTGCAAAAACAACAATCAATGTTAATACACTTGTAAGAAATGTCTCAATTACTGGAAGCCATTATGTAGGAGCAGGACAGTCGATTCAGTTACATGCAAAAGTGACTGATATTGATGCGGCAAACAAAAATGTAATCTGGACAAGCAGCGATAAAAGGGCAGTTGTTGTAGATAGCAATGGTTATGTAACGGCGGTTAATAGTACAGGAGAAGCAACTGCAACGATTCGAGCGGAAGCCGCCGATGGAAGTGGAAAATATGCAGAACACATTGTCTATGTGATGGGTAAGAGCGATCAAATAGAGATTACAGAATTTAATGGTAGTTTAAATTCCAAGAAAAGTTCGGAAATTGATATTCAAAAAATAAGTAGGGATCATAAAGTATCTTTTGTTGCGCAATTAAGCGGTGGTTCCAGTCAACAAGGCAATTATGACAAAGAAGTAGAGTGGTTGACATCAAACAAATCCATTGCAGAAGTTTATTCCATTCAAAATAACTATGGATATAGTGAGGCAATTATCCAAATTAAAAAAGAAGGAAAAGTAACAATCACAGCAAGGACAACAGATGGTTCTAATCGACAAGACTCTTATACATTGACTGTGACAGACACGGATCCTGACGTGACAATTACAGGACCAAGACAGGTTGCAAATGGAAAAAAGATACAACTTTCTACAGAAGGTGGTGTCGCTGTAACATGGTCAACCTCTGACCCATCACTTGCCACAGTAGATTCCAAAGGAAGAGTTACTGGAAAAAAGAATGTAGAAGGAACAGTAATAATTACAGCAACTTCAAAAAAAGGAAGTGAAAAAACAGGCATTTATTATGTTGAAGTATGTCCAGCAGTTTCCAGTGTAGATATCTTGGCAGATGGGGTATCAATAAAGGATAAAAAGGTTGGCGTGGATTTAATTAGAGGATATACACTAGATAATGGCAAGACATGGAATAATAATATTAAGTTTTATGCATCGGTAGCGGGTGCTTCCTACGATGAAAGAGTAACTTGGAAATCCAATAAGACAGCGGTTGCTACAGTGGATGAAAATGGTAAGGTCGAGATTAAGAAAAACGGAACAGCAGTAATTACTGCGACCGCGACAGATGGCAGCGGCAAAAAGGCGAAGGTTACTCTAACAGTCACAAAGCAGATTACAAAAATTGAACCTGCAGATGGCATTCAGGATATCTATGTGGGTTATAAGAAGTCTGTTCAGCTAAAACTAGCATTTAAACCATTGGCAGCGACAACAAAAAAAGTAACATGGGAAAGTGATGACAAAAGTCTAGTATCCGTAAATAAAAGTGGTAAGGTGACAGTAAAGAAACCATTTGGCAGCGGAGATTATGACACAAGCAGCGATAATAATGTCATTGTGAGAGCAATTGCGGCGGATGGCGGCACAGCAGTCTGTGAGTTTCGGATTCATTTTGTGGCACCTGCAACAAAAGTACAGATTGTAGAGCAAAAAGATAATGTCAATCTGGAATATGCGTCAATTGTCGGCATTGATATTGATACAAATGATGCAAAGATTACATTGAAAGCTGATATTGAGAGCAAAAGTAGTTATTTCGACCAGTATGGTGTCAGCAAGCAAGTAACCTGGAAATCCAGCAATCCAAATATTGCAGAAGTGATTCCCAATTATGATGGAACCTGTACTGTGACTGGACACAGCAATGGAAAAGTTACCATTACTGCGACAGCAGCAGACGGCAGTAAGAAATCGGGCAAGGTTACGTTATATGTAGGAAAAATGATCAAAAATATTGATATAACACAAGATATCTGGGAATTAAAAGATAATGAAGGTCGAGAAATTATTACTTTGTATGTAAGGAGTGTTAAGAACAAAAAGACATTGCAGCTCTCGGATAAATTAGTGATTTATCCAATTAAACCTATCAACAAGAAACTGACTTATAAGAGCAGTAATTCTAAGCTAGTATCTGTAAGCGCTTCTGGGAAACTTACGGCGAAAAAGAGAGGAACAGAAGATGTGATTATTACGATAACTGCCAATGATGGTTCTAGAGTAAAAAAAGAAATTGTTGTTCGCATATTGCAATAAAGCGAAAATAGTGTATTCTGTAATGGAATACACTATTTTTTTCTACATATACTACTACAACGGTCAATTAGAAATTCCTCTCCCCCTTTGAAATAGAATCTCTTAAAAATAGTCTTATAAAGTTACATTGTAAATAACAAAACAAATATAGTCTATTATATAATTTGGAAATTAGAAAGCACAAAACAAAGCGATATGAAATCTATCAAAGAAGTATTTGCATAATACGATAGGCAATGGATTCGGGTTTATCAAGCATACAATTTTACAATTGCAAAAGAAGTGATTGCTTTACAATCAAAGTTTAATGAAATATTGCAAAAAGCAGTTTTGACATGACTTGATGCTACAAGGTAACAGTTCAGCCATGCCCATTCATAAGTTGTCGTTTTGTACAATCTGGCAATTTATTTAGGCAACTTCCGACAACTTATTTCATGTTGGGCGTCCGCCCTATAAAAATGAATATACAAATTGCCTTATGTGAGCAAGCTCCCAACAGCATTTTGTACATTCAATTTTGCATGGCTGAACTGTTACGTTACAAGTTATACAGGGACACAATGGGAAAATCCTTTGATGAAACAACTGTGTATTGCCAATAAGACTCTGATAGAAATATAAACGGAAATTGAATTTTCATTGTACTTAATATAAAAATATGGTATTATCTCTACATGGAAATTTTTAGTAGCGATTCTAAAATGAGGTTAGAATAAATATGTGTGGAATAGCTGGCTTTTGTAATAATCCTAAGAACTGGAAAGAAAATATAGAAAAAATGAATCAAAGAATGTATCACAGAGGGCCGGACGCAGGCGGTGTTTGGGCGGATGAAACTGTTAATATTGTGCTGGGACACCGCAGACTTTCAATTGTAGATTTATCAAAAGCAGGTGCGCAGCCAATGCATTCGGCATCTGGAAGATACGTGTGCGTGTTCAACGGTGAGATTTATAATTACCGTCGACTGCGGAACAAACTATTAAAGGAGAAAAAAGTAACTGCTTTTCGGGGGACTTCCGATACAGAAGTGTTATTAGAGTCGATTGAGGCTTATGGTGTGATGGAAACGATAAAACACTGCAAAGGAATGTTTGCAATTGCACTTTACGATAAAAAAACAGGGCGGCTAACATTGATTCGCGACAGAGTTGGAGAAAAACCACTGTACTATGGATTTGTAAACGGACATTTTGTCTTTGCCTCGGACATTGGTAGCATTTGTGTGTTGGACGATTTTAACAATCCAATTGATACAAAAGTATTACAATTATATTTTATACATGGTTATATTCCAGCACCATATTCTATCTATCAAAATATCTATAAACTTGACGCAGGCTGTATGTTGGAGTTAGATGCGCCTTATAAAGAGCCAAAGATACAGGCATATTGGTCTGTGCGGGAAGTGGCCAAATATGGACAGACGCATTTATTTCAAGGAAGTAGACAGGAAGCAGCAGATGAACTAGAACGATTGCTAAAGGCTTCGATAAAAGAGCAGATGGTAGCAGATGTTCCAGTTGGTGCATTTTTGTCGGCAGGAATTGATAGCAGTACGATTGTGGCGTTGATGCAAGCACAGTCATCGCAAAAAGTCAGAAGTTTTACAATTGGCATGGAAGATCCAGAATATAATGAGGCTGTTTACGCAAAGGAGATTGCACAGCATCTTGGCACAGAACACACAGAACTTTACATTACAGCCAAAGATGCAAAAGCAGTCATTCCAAAACTTTCATGGATTTTTGGAGAACCGTTTGCGGATTCTTCTCAGATTCCAACCTATCTTGTGAGCAAGATGACAAGGGAACATGTGACGGTATCATTGAGTGGCGATGCAGGGGATGAACTTTTCTGCGGATATGGTTCCTATGCATCTATCAATCGAATTTGGGGAAAGATGAAAAGTTATCCCTACGGAATCCGAAAACTTGCCAGTAGATTTCTAGTGGGAAATCCGCTGATTGGAAAGAATCAGTTGCTACAGACAAAAGCATATCTTTTAGGGGCAAAAAGTCCTGAACATTTGTATGAATTATCAAATGCACAGGAGGCTTCCAATCTGCATATTGCATTGGAACAGGAGACACATGCATATAAGCACAACAGCTTTCCATATGGGGCATTAAAAGATCCACAGAGTAGTATTATGTTGATGGATATGGAAGTTTATCACCCAGATGATATTTTAGTTAAGGTTGACAGGGCTGCTATGGCAGTCTCACTGGAAACGCGAGTGCCCATGTTGGACAAGGATGTAGTTGAGTTTGCATGGACGATTCCTATAACATACAAGAAACAAGAAGACGAAGGCAAGTTAATATTAAAAGATGTGCTATACCGCTATGTTCCAAAGGAAATGATGGATAGACCAAAAAAAGGATTTGCAATTCCAATTACACAGTGGCTATTAGAACCAGAACTTCGACAGTGGGCAGAATCGCTTCTTGACAGTGGATTAATTAGACGACAAGGGATTCTGGATGCGGATGCAGTGCAACGAATTTGGAGAGATTTTACAGAGAGAGGCAATTGGCGCATTCAAATTTGGTATTTGCTAATGTTTCAAAGCTGGATGCTGGATCGGGAGAAAGTTTGTGTTTAGTACAAAGCGGAGGAAAATATGCTTTCGGTATTTTTCAACTGGATTTATATTGTAATCACTGCATTTTTGATGGGAATGTGGTTGCGCGAAATTGTGTGGAGGCATTTTCAATACCGTGTAAAGGATATCAGTAGTATCTTGGCAGCAGGATTGATAACGATTACAGTGTATGCGCAAGTGTTCAGTTTATTTTATAAAGTTGGTGCGGTGGCAAATCTTATTCTTGTGGGGATATGCATTCCAGTTATGGTGACACAGCGGCAGCAAATCATAGAGTTATTGCAAGGGGTATGGCGCAAAAATAGCAGTGTGTGGAAGCTTGTGTTGGCGGCAAGTATTGTAATCTGGTGTTTTTGTACCTCCCGCGGATATATGCACTATGATTCAGATTTATATCATGCGCAGAGTATTCGCTGGGTTGAAGAATATGGTATTGTAAAGGGACTGGGGAATATTCATGTGCGCTTTGCCTATAACAGTTCCTTTTTTGCATTGTCAGCACTTTATAGTATGAAATTTATTTGCGGAAGGTCTCTGCATACAGTCAATGGATTTATGGCACTATTGCTTTGGAGCCAAGTGCTTGCACTTTTTCAGAAAAAAAAAGACAGAAAGACATTAGTGACAGACTTTGCACGACTGGGCGCCTTTTATTATCTGACAGTTATTTATCATGATATTGTCTCACCTGCGTCTGATTATGCTGTGATGTGTGTTGTATTTTTTATTGTGATAAAGTGGTTAGAACTTTTAGAAAACGAAGAAGTACAGTCAACCCCTTATGCACTTTTGTGTGTTGCGGGTGTCTATGCAGTCACGCTTAAACTTACAGCAGGATTAATTCTAATATTGGTACTAAAACCGTTGTCTATGTTGCTGCGAGAAAAAAAGTTGCGAGATATTGGTATTTATCTACTATTAGGGTGCGAAGTGATTGCTCCGTGGCTTGCAAGGACAGTGCTAATATCGGGATATTTGCTATATCCATTTCCAGCATTGGATTTATTTCGTGTAGATTGGAAAATTCCTGCTGCGTCGGCGACACTGGATGCTGCGGAAATTCAGACATGGGGCAGAGGAATATACAATGCGGCGTTGACCGATTTACCTGTGTGGGAATGGTTTCCAGCATGGTTTCATGATACATTGCCTACCGTTGGAAAGTTATTTATATTGATGGATATTGTCTGTGTTCCTATTTTTATTATTTTATTCCTCAAAAATTTTTGTTTTTGCAAAGACCGTGACGCAATGCGTTCGGACCAGCTTCTTACACTTGGTACTATGCTTGCCTCTTATATATTTTGGCAGTTTTCGGCTCCGCTATTGCGGTATGGATATGCTTCTATTCTGCTTACAGTCATGATAACATGCGGTATTTTATTTGATATTTTAAGAAAATACTTTGACAAATTCCAAAAAAAGGATATGATAGTAAAGATAGCGTTGTTGGGAACAACAGCATTATTTCTGTTTTTAGCGATAAAAATGTTTTCTCTTGTGCGTTATTTATACACAGAGTCAGCAAAACCAGCGTATGGATTTCAACAGGATTATGGGCAGTATGAACTGGAAAGTTATGATGTGAATGGGGTTTTATTTTATTATCCGCTCAGTGGAGACCGAACTGGATATGACCACTTTCCATCTGTTCCAAAACAGACAGAAATCTTTTTTCGAGGAGAAGCCATGAAAGAAGGCTTTCTCTCAGCGGGAGAAGATACGCACTTTTAAAAGTGGTGAATCGTATTCTTGAGTTTAATATCATATTGAAAAAGAAAAGCAAAGAAAAGTTTAAAAGAAAGTGATTTTTAAACGATTGATTGGTATGCGTGCCAATGCACGCAAGGGGTATAGATATGATTATCATACATGTTATGGGAGGGCTTGGCAATCAACTTTACCAATATGCATTATATGAAAAGTTTAAATTTCTAGGAAAAGAAGTAAAACTTGACCTGTTTGCGTATAAAGGAGCACAAGGCGAGGAAAAAGAGTGGCGTTCCTTTGAGTTAGAATGGCTTGATGGGGTAGCATATGAAATTTGTACGGAGGATGAAAGACGTCTTTTTCTGGATAATAGTATGAAATTTATAGATAGAGTTCGGAGAAAGCTGATTGGCAGACGGGAGAAAACAGTCAAAGAAGACGCCGACTATATGCCTGAAATTTTTTCAATGGATAATGTATATCTCTATGGTTTTTGGAATTGCGAGAAGTATTATATAGATATCATACCTAAATTACAAGAAAAAATTAAGTTTCCTCCAAGTACAAATCCACGCAATCGACACACGATGCAGGCGATGCGACAAGAAAATGCAATAAGTATCCATATTCGACGCGATGATTACCTTACAGTAGCAGATGGAAAGCGGTATATGGGAATTTGCACAGAGGCGTATTACAACTGTGCAATTGATTATATCTCAGAGCGTGTGGAAAATCCAATATTTTATATTTTTTCGGATGATACAGCATATGCAAAGCGTATTTATAACAAGAATAACATGTGTGTTGTGGATTGGAATACAGGCAAAGATAGTCTGTATGATATGGAGTTGATGCGTTGCTGTAAACACAATATTTGTGCAAACAGCACTTTTAGTATGTGGGGAGCAAGACTCAACACAAATCCCAAAAAGATAATGATTCGTCCACTGCACCATGATAACTATGAGACGACAGATACAGAGACAATGCATCAAAACTGGCCAGGGTGGATACTCATTGATGCCATGGGAGTTGTGTGTTGACGAAAACTTATTCTTTGAATGGACAAGAATCAAAATTTATCTAAGGAGTGAACAATTATGGGCAAACGACCAAATTTTCCTTTTGATTTGACCGGATATACCTGTTTTTCTGCAATTAACTGTCCTGTGGAACAGGCAATTCAGCTTTTGAAGGAGTATCCGAGTGTTTGTATTGCAGAGGACAGAGTTTCCGTTTCTTTTCAAATTGTTACCTTGCCAGAGGAGAAAAAGTGGACACTTTTGCGCTGGGAGCGGCCAGTAAGGTTTTACGACTTAATGAATTTAACCATGTGGTTGATGGGATATCGCGATGGCTTGGGGGGAGAGAATCCCATTTTTATTGCACTCCCACCCACAGAGCGCGCTGCAGAAGGGACGTTTCTGGCTCGACCGGACTACGATAACCAGTTTGGTGATTCCATGTTGGGATTCTGGCAAAATTGGAGTTTTGATTACACCATACCAGGAGAAAAGCTGCGATGGATTGGCGAGAATGTATTCCCTGAAGAATATTTCTTTTATGGTCACGGTTATTCCTTGACTGGTTTTCAATTGGAGTGGCTGAAAAATTTAGAACGTATTTCAAGTTGGGTGGAGTGCTCCATTCCAATGGAGAGATAATATTTTCAAAGATATTACTTTGAAGTTGTTATGAAAGGATGCGCATGCAAAAGAATCAACAAAAAGAGTTAATTTCGATTATAATTCCTGTATACAATGTTGAGGCATATCTTGACCGTTGCATTCAGTCTGTAATTCATCAAACTTATCAAAATCTTGAAATTATATTGGTCGATGATGGCTCGACAGACCATTCGCCGCAGATGTGTGATGCCTACGCTCAAATTGATGAGCGGATTAAGGTGGTGCATAAGTCAAATGGTGGATTGTCAGATGCCAGAAATGCTGGGCTTATGGTTGCCACAGGAACTTATATTGGCTACGTAGACAGTGACGACTGGATAGAATTGGAAATGTATGAACGTATGTACGCTGCGTGCATTGAACATCAGGCAGAGCTTGCAGTCTGCCGTTATAGAAATGAATATACCACAAAGGGTTCTTCTATGTCTGTTGATTCTGCATTGGAAAGTGATTTGGTCAAGCCCCTTTCTAGGGATGCGCTCTTGCAAATTTATCTCTGTGGGCATGAAAAGTATGTGATTTATAATTCTGTGTGGAGTAAGTTATTTCATAGAGATTTGGTGAAAGATATGGTTTTTCCAAAAGGAAGAAACTCCGAGGATATTATGTATACCACCAAGGCATTTTGTAGACTGAAAAAAGCAGTCTATCTTGATACTGGATTTTATCATTATGTGCAGGATAGACAGGGAAGCATTATGAATGAAGCCAAAAGTAAGCGAATGTTTCAGGATGAGATTCCCTTTTGGCAAGAGCATATTTCTTATATTAAAAGCAATGTGTCAGAGCAGATGGGGAATCTAGCGGCATACTACTTTTGGAGACGTCTTTTATCCTACTATTTGGATTTGTCTGTCAACAAAAAGACAAAAGCAGACGCAAAGCGGCTTGCAGAGATGATGCAAAGTAAGGCACCAGTAATTAGACAAGTTTATACGAAAGTGCATAGAAGTAAAGGGGACTTGGTTCGCATGAAACTGTTTCTATATAGTCCGTTAGGATATCGCATTGTAAATGGGATTTATGCACGTATAATAGTGCCAATAAAAAGAAAAGCTAAGTATGGAGGCTAAAATGAAAAAACAACAAATTAGATTTTATATCGTTGTTGCAATTAGTTTTGTTGCAATTTTTATTTATAATTTCCTTACGCCGCTTATGTCTGACGAACTACAGTTTGATGCCTCTATGTATCATTCTATTGCAGATATTTTTCGCGCAGAATATGAAAATTATATGACTTGGAATGGTCGTTCAGTCGTTCAATTGATTATGCGTTGTTTTCTTTTAGGACCAAAATGGCTTTTTAATATTTGTAATAGTGTTTGCTTTGTGTTGTTAACATTATTAATATATTGGAATATTTCGAACAAGCGGAAATCATATGACCTTGCAGCTTATGTGTTGGTAAGTTTGTTTTTGTGGCAGTTTGGTGTTTCATTTGACCAAACTGTATTATGGGAAAGTGGTGCGTGTAATTATCTATGGGGTGCAGTGATTATTCTTGGTTTTGTGACATATTACCGACATAAGATTGAACACATGGAAACGATAAAGTATAAAATTGCTTTATCATTTTTCCTCTTTCTATTTGGATTGTTGGGAGGCTGGTGCAATGAGAATACCTCTGGGGGAGGGCTTCTGTTAGTATTATTTTTTACTATTGCATACTATTTTCAAAATAAAAAATTGGAACCATGGATGATAACAGGGGCTGGTGGAATGATCACAGGGTTATTATTTATGGTGATGGCACCGGGAAATCGACTGAGAGGAGATCTGTTGAGAGAGACGGAAGAACATGGTGGTATTTTGGCATATGTCGGGCGCTTTCTAAAGATTAATACAGCAATTTATACTTATTTATTTTTTATGCTAGTAATTATTGTTTTAATTTTGACGTTTCTTGTTTTGAAAGGAAAGCGATTAGGGGATTTCTATTTCGTAATTTTATATACTGCGGTTAGTATAGCAACTTCCTACGCATTAATTTTAACACCACAACCAATGGACAGAGCCTATTTTGGTGCAGGAGTATTTATGACAATTGCATGTGTGCAGGCAATTTGGTATATACCGAAAGAGGAGATTTATTTAAATACTTGTAAATTTGCCGGGATTATATTATTTCTAATAGGAATGTTCTTTTCTTATTGTGAAAATGGAGCTAATCTTATGAGAATTTATC
Source organism: uncultured Lachnospiraceae bacterium (assembly GCA_910583965.1). Classification (GTDB taxonomy): domain Bacteria; phylum Bacillota; class Clostridia; order Lachnospirales; family Lachnospiraceae; genus COE1. Next base: position 36,845 of record CAJUAE010000015.1, on the reverse strand, counting down.
GTGAGGTTAATGAACGAGAGGCATATATATTAGAACAAAAGGAACAAGGCAATGTCAATTTGACAGTGCCAATGCTCAGACCAGGATTCGAGACCAAATATAGTTTTTATTATAAAAATGACGTCGATCAAGACCCAGAGAGTTGGGGGTGTTCTATATTACGACAGTATTATGATTTGGAAAGTTTAGTTGGCATACCACGAAGTGAATGGACCGAATATTAAAGGAGAGTACATGTTATTTAATTCTTATATCTTTATTTTCCTGTTTTTGCCAGTTGTACTTGCAGGATATTATGGATTCAATTATCTAAATAAATATAAACTTTCACTTTGCTGGCTCATTGTGATGTCCATGTTGTTTTATGGTTATGATTATAATGCGATTAGTGTTCGGTATATGGTGATCTTAATCATCAGCATTCTGCTCAATTATGGGCTTGTCAAAATCTTATCAAAAGTAAATGCTGTGTTGTGGCGGCAGATATTATTGGTAGTCGGTTTGCTTTTAAATTTAGGCATTTTATTCTATTTTAAGTATTATGATTTTTTCATTGAAAATATTAATGGTGTTCTGGGCACAGATATTGGACTTTTGCGTGTAATATTGCCACTTGGCATCAGTTTTTACACATTTCAACAACTTTCTTATGTGATAGATAGTTATAAGAGAGAATGTGAAGCATATAGTTTGTTGGAGTATGCAGCATATGTTTCTTTTTTTCCACAGTTGGTTGCAGGACCAATTGTATATCATGATGAATTGATACCACAACTTCGGGATAAGAAAAATCATGCGCTGAACTATATTAATTTGAGCAAGGGAATCTATGCGTTTGCATTGGGACTTGCCAAAAAGGTTTTGATAGCAGATACCTTTTCTAAGGTTGTGACAATTGGTTATGGAAATATTAATGATCTGAATGCGGTGAGTGTGTTGGTTTTGATGGTGTGCTATACCATGCAGATCTATTTTGATTTTAGCGGATACTGTGACATTGCGTTAGGGATTGGATATCTGTTTAATGTAGAACTTCCACTGAACTTTAATTCTCCTTATAAAGCGGCGTCTATCGTTGAATTTTGGGGAAGATGGCATATGACCTTGACAAGATTTTTTACAAAATATGTGTATATTCCGCTTGGGGGAAGTAGGAAGGGAATTATCAGAAGATATGTAAATATTCTCATTGTGTTTTTGGTGAGCGGTATTTGGCATGGGGCAAACTGGACCTACATCTTGTGGGGCGTAATCAATGGAATTGGCAATGTGCTTGAGAAGATTTTTGGACGATTTTTTCGGTGGGTTCCACGGGCAATTGGAGTGACAATAACGTTTGTGTTTTGTCTTTTCTCCATGAGTCTTTTTCGCGCGGAATCCATTACACAGGCAAGACAGCTTTGGCGACATCTAAAGGTCACCGGTGATGGTGTGTTGTACAAGCCTATGACAGATGCGTTTAATGACTTAGTGGAAGTAAAATTACTCTGTAAGATTGGCCTTGACGGGATCGTGAGGCAGTATCCAGGAATACTGTTGGTTGCATTTAGTTTGATTGTCTTGGCAGCTTGTTTTTTGATGAAAAATACGCAAGAAAAGATTGTACAAATGCGTTATTCTGTCAGCCAGATTATTGTGATTATTGTTTTAATGTTGTGGAGTATTTTAACACTTTCAGATGTCAGCGAGTTTTTGTATTTTAATTTTTAAAAGTTGGTTAGAAAGGAAAGCATAATGAACCAGGGACAAAAAGATGCTAAAAAATGGTTTATACGCTGTTTTGCATCGTTATTGCTGTCGATTTTTCTTGTCTTTTTGATTGTTTGGATATTCGATCCGTATTTTCATTTTCACAAGCCGTTCTCATTTGTCTCTTATCGGTTGTATGACGAGCGGTATACAAATGACGGGATTTCAAGACATTTTGACTACAATGCCATTATTACAGGAACATCAATGGCCCAGAATTTTAAGCCGAGTGAGATGGATGCTTTGTTTGGGACCAAGTCTGTAAAAGAGACGTTTTCAGGAGCAGGATTTCAAGAGCTTTCGCAGAATTTGGAGCGCGCACTACAGCGCAACAAAGATTTGAAAACAGTGTTGTGGACGCTAGATTACAGTGGACTTATTCGGGAAAAAAGCTGGACACAGTACGAGGGATATCCAGAATATCTATATGATAACAATCCATGGAATGATGTGCAGTATGTATTTAATAAGTCTATTTTTTATCATGGTGTTTTGCCTAATATTTTAAAGACAGTGACAGGACAGCCTAGAACGACAATGGATGCGTATTCTTCTTGGGATAAGGAAACAGGGTTGCACTTTATCTTGCAGACGTATGACAGGAATCATGTGGAGGAGGATATGCCAACCGTTTTAGGACCAGAGGAACGAGAGATGACTTTGGAAAATATTACAGGAAATATTACCTCGTTGATAAATCAATATCCAGATACAACATTTTATGTCTTTTATACGCCATATAGTATTTGTTACTGGGATTCTTTGATACAGGAGGGTTCTATTATAAGGCAATTTGAAGCTGAGCAATTGGTTACGGAACTGTTACTTCAGTGTCCTAATGTAAAGCTGTATAACTTTTTTGATCAGTATGAGGTGATTACAAATCTTGATAATTACAGGGATAAGGAACACTATTCTGCCAAGATAAACAGCCAGATTTTACATTGGATTGCTTCTGATGTGGGGCTTGTCACTGAAGAAAATTATCTAGAGCGTTTGGCAGCAGAGAAGCAGTTTTATTTAAATTATGATTACGAAGGAATCTATCACGAATGAAAGGCATGGGTAAAAGATGGATATAATTAAGAAAATGCGCTACATTCTGGACAGGAGGCAGAAAATCCAAATCTGTTTTTTGGGTGTTCTAATCTTTATAGGCGGTCTGCTTGAGACAGTCAGTGTATCGGGAGTGCTGCCGATTGCATGGGTGATTATAGATCCTGTTGAGATGCAGGAAAACAAGTATATGCAGTGGGCAATGCAGGCGCTTGGCATTCAGGATATTCAGGGATTTATTATTCCACTTTTGCTTGCGCTGATTTTTTTATATGCACTAAAAAATGCTTTTTTGCTTTTGCTTGTATATGTGCAGAATCGTTTTATTGCACTAAATCGCAACAAATTAATTAGTCAAGTGCTGCGGGAATTTTTAAATAGACCATATGAGTTTTATCTGGATGCGGATATTCCCACTGTGTTTCGACTGACAGACAGCGATATTCCAAATGTATTTAATATTCTGATGGCAATGATTTCTCTGGTGTCCGAGTCCGTGGTGTTTGTTCTGCTCTGCATTGTAATGATTGTTACAGATTGGAAATTGTTATTGTTTTTGCTTGTAGTGTTTGGGATTCTTTCTTTTTTAATTATTAAGGTATTGAAGCCGCGTCTTGCAAAATTGGGGGAAAAAAATCAATCTATTCAGTCAAAAATTGCAAAGTGGAGGATTCAGGCAATTTATGGTATTAAAGATGTCAAGGTTCTGCACAGGGAAGCATTTTTTGCAGACAATTATGAGCAGAGCGGCAAAGTTGGCGCTGGATATGCAGAGCGGCACGCTGTTTTAAATAATCTACCTAGACTGTTAATTGAAACTGTTTTTATGGCAAGTGTGCTTGGGTATATTGTTCTGTATATTTCTTTTGGAAAGGATGCCTCCTCGCTTGTGCCAATGCTTACAACGTTTGCAATAGCAGCAATCCGCATGATGCCAAGTGTAAATCGCATCAATACTTATCTGACAGACATTTCTTTTTTCCGTCCTTGTCTTGACTATGTGTATGAAAATATGAATATCAATGAGATCAGCCGCAGAACAAATCAGACTTTGCAGCCTGCCGACAGGTCAAAGAAGATGCAGCTTCAAGATTGTATTGCACTGAAAGATATTGTATATGCCTATCCAAACACGAACAAACTGATATTTGACAAGGCGAATATGATTGTTCCCTATGGAAAATCCGTTGGAATTATGGGCCCATCAGGCGCGGGAAAATCAACAATTGTAGATATCCTTCTAGGACTTTTAAAAATTAGAGAGGGCAGTATTACCTGCGACGGCGTTAATATCTTTGACAATTATCCGGCATGGCTTGCACAGATTGGCTATATTCCGCAGTCTATTTATCTAATAGACGAATCTATCAGAAATAATATTGCGTTTGGAATTGCGGAGGAGGAGATTGACGACAATCATATCTGGCAGGCGCTTGAGGAAGCTCAGTTAAAAGAGTTTATTAAAGGACTTCCAGAGGGACTAGACACCGCAATTGGGGACAGAGGAATCCGTATTTCAGGCGGACAGCGGCAGCGTCTTGGAATTGCGCGGGCGCTTTATCATAATCCAGAGATTCTTGTATTTGATGAGGCGACATCTGCGCTTGACAACGAGACAGAGGCAGCAGTGATGGAGGCGATTAACAGTTTCCATGGCAGGAAGACAATGGTGATTATTGCGCATAGACTAAATACAATTGAGAAGTGTGATATTATCTATAAAGTAGATGGGGGAAAGATTGTGGAGACAACACTTGATTATAAATAAACTCCAAAAGACTACTGTAAGAATAAAGTTCCTGATTAGTACGCCCGCAAGAGCGGGCAGATGGGAGTTCGTGTGAAAAAGAAACCAATTATTGCAACGGAACTGCTGAAAGGCCAGGGGCTTGGCAATCAGTTATTCTGTTATGTGACAACAAGAGCACTCGCATATGCCAAAAACTATGATTTTAGCATATTGAACAAAGAACTTTTGGATTGTATGTACTTTATAGAGCTTGACTGTGGACTGGATACAACAAAGGAACAGTTTACAGAGACGTATTATGAGAAAGAGGATAGGATTTATCTTGGAAATTCAAGGCATGATATAGAACATGGATGCTATATTACTGGTGTAGATAACAGGCTTTTGTCTCTTGACAGAACAACACTTCTATATGGAAATATGCAAGATGAGTCCTACTTTGGGAAGTATAAAAAAGAAATTAAAGCGTGGCTTAAAGTAAAACCAGAATATGACTGCATGAATTATTCCCGTGAAAATCTTTGCATTATCAATATAAGAGGTGGGGAGTATACAAGCAATCCAGAACTTTTTCTAAGACGGAAATACTGGCTTGATGCTATGAAAATGATGCGACAGATTCGCTCAGATATGGAATTTATGACAGTGACAGACGATCTGGCAGCCGCGAAAAGGATTCTTCCAGAAGTGAAAGCGTATCATTTTGATTTGGCGGGCGACTATACAGCGATTAAAAACGCATATTATTTAATATTGTCTAACTCAACATTTGCTTTTTTTCCAGCGTTTACAAGTGATACTGTACAATATATCATTGCGCCGAAATACTGGGCTAGGCATAATGTGTCTGACGGTTATTGGGCTTCGGAACAGAATATATATTCTGGATTTATGTATCTTGATAGAAAAGGAAAGCTTTATACAGCCGAAGAATGTAGGGAAGCGCTTGACAAATATAGGAAAAAGTCGGTATCCTATAAAAGGATTGGACAGAGATTAGAAGGAACGGCTTTGATGGCAGCAAAGATAAAAAGTCAATGGCTGATCTATCAGGATTTGTCTGTAAGGGCTGTGCGGTCTTTAAAACGCAGATTGAAAAGTTTGTGAAAGGGCTGACAGCGAAAGGGGCAGGATTTAAATTATGGATAACAGCACTAAAAAATTAAATCTGCCACAAGTGACACTTGTGGCGATGACCAGTGTGAATGTCAAGGCAACCATCAAGGCAATGCAGTACAGTATGCGCGGGATTGTGTTTGGAGATGCAGTGCTTATCACCCATAGAAAGCCGCTTGGACTGCCCAGAACAATCCGCTACAGTCACATAGATAAATTAAAAAATATTGATGATTTTAACTATAAGATGGTCTATGAACTGGGAAGCCATATTCACACGGAATTTGCGCTAATTGTCCATGCAGATGGATTTGTTGTGCATCCAGAGATGTGGCAAGATGCGTTTCTGGATTATGATTATATTGGTGCACCGTGGCCATTGCCCCCGAAAGGGGATACGACCACTTACCGCGATAAAGAAGGAAATATCTGTCGTGTTGGAAACAGCGCAGGAATACGTAGCAAACGATTGATGGATTTTCCTAAAAAGGCGGGGATTCCGTGGGAAGGGGAGTATGCGTATGGACGCATGTGGTACTATGAGGACGGTTTTATTTGCTGTAAGATTCGTCATTTGTTGGAGGCGGAAGGAATGCGCATTGCTCCACTAGAAGTGGCAAAGTATTACAGCCATGAAAAAATGATACCAGAAGTACAGGGAATCATACCATTTGCGTTTCATAAGTGGGAAGGGACAAATGCGCAGTATCCCAATTTTATTAAAGAACCATTTTTGAGACGATGTAAGAGACTATTGCGAAAAGGATAAAAGGAATATGAAAGAATGGATCGCGCAGAATAAAGGTTTTACAATTGTGCTTGCAATGGAAATACTGTTTTTGCTGATTATGCTGCTTGTCGCATTCCGAAAACCAACTGTGTATACTTTAGATAACACAAATATGAGTATATTAAAAGATGAAGTTCTTCAAGAGAACAATGGAAGCTATCTTATAACAGGCGCGCATACAGAAGAACAGCCCTTACAGGAAGTACTTCAGTCAGTGCCATTTGCATTGCCCCATGGAATGTATGAGATAATGATTTCTTATGAGTCTATCTTTGGAGCAGGAAGCACTTATGAGAATTATACAGGTGTAGTACAAATAACATCACAGAAACATCGTGCAGGATTTCAATGTAGTGAAATTTTATTGAAAGATACAAAAACAAGTATATCAGATCGACTTTGGGTGCGGTCTTTTAATGGTGTGAAAGATCTGGAAGTGCATGTGTTATTTGGTGGTGTTGGAGAGCTTCGCCTTTCCACAATAGAAATTAAAGAATTGTCCTTGTGGCGCTTTATCTGTCTGTTTGGTTGGATTTTGTTGTTTGCTGTAACGGATGTTGGATATCAATATTTTTTTACGCACAATAATTATGCCAATAAACAGATTGTCATTGGACTTGGACTCACTATATTTTTTTCAAGTTTGCCATTGTTTACGGATTTTTTATATTGGGGACATGATATGGATTTTCACACTGCCCGCATCTGGTCTTTGGCAGAAGGCATCAAAAATGGACATTGGATTGTACCGATTCAGACAGAGATGGTAAATGGATATGGATATGCAACCCCATTATTTTACAGTCAATTATTTTTGTATATTCCTGCTTTAATTTACTGTTTAGGTGCACCATTACAAGTGTCTTATCAAATTTATGCAATTCTAATAAATGCGATATCCTGTTTGATTTGTTATTATTGTATAAAGGAATTGTTTCACAATAAGCGTTTTGCCTTGTTTGGCGCTATTTTATATACTTTGTCAGCATATCGACTCGCAGATGTCTACACAAGGGCTTCTGTTGGAGAGTACACAGCAATGGCATTTTTGCCACTTGTATTATATGGATTTGCACGCGTGTACATGACTGACAAGAAAAAAATTACTTGGCGTGAGTACATGCCAATTGTGATTGGTCTTACAGGAATTATTCGTTGCCATATTCTTACCTGCGAGCTGACAGCGTTGTGTATTCTGTTATTTTGTCTGATTACTATCAAAAAAACGTTTCAGCCACAAAGGTTTCTGGCGCTGCTGCGGGCGGCATTGATAACGTTCGCTGTGAATGCAGCATTTCTGATACCATTTTTATCCTCTATGACAATGAATCTAAATGTGAAGGCAAACCCAGTCAATCAGATTCAAGAGCAAGGAACTTATCTTGTGCAGGCATTAGGATTGTTTATGACTGCGACGGGCGGAAGTGTCAAAGGAACACTTGACGAAATGCCAATGTCCGTTGGCTTCTCTCTGATTATAGGGATTGGCATTTTCCTGTATTGTTGTGCGAAGAAATATGACTGGGAGATGAAGCAAGATAAAATGTTGCAGTTTGGTGCTTACTGTGCTGGTTTTGCAGTGTTAAGCATTTTATTTTCTTTGCGGTTTATGCCATGGGACAGCATCCAAAATATTAGTGGTATAATTGCCAAGGTATTTTGTATGATTCAGTATCCTTGGCGTTACTATGCTTTTGCGACTGTTTTTGGTGTTTTTGCTGCCGTGGCAGGAATAAAAGTAATTTCGGAGTATAAAGGTAGTGTCACAGTAAAATTGTGCTGTGGTATAATGCTTTTGTTTACGATGCTAAATGCGGGAATGTTTTTTCGAGATTTTACAAACGAAGCTAAGACTGTCACTGTCTATGGCGCAATGCCTACAGAGATTGGCTATGGGGAATATTTGCCCACCGGGACTGTGATGGAAGAATTAAAAGTGCGAAAAGTGGTTACAGACGAGACATCTGTGACAGTAAGTGGATATCAGTATAAAGATGGTGTGACAACATTCTCTTGTAAAAATCAGTCCCAAGAGGAAAAAATGGTAGAAATTCCTTTGTTAAATTATGATCACTATCACGCGTATGATAAAAGTAGTGGACAAGAGTTTGCAATCCGCAATGGTCATAATAATTATGTTGGTATTGTAATTAGTCCACAGTATGAGGGAGAAGTTGAGGTTCACTATGTGATACCGCTATTGTGGAAAGTAGGGTATCTTTTGTCGACTTTATCTATTGCAGGACTGATAGTTGTTGTAGGGGTTACTCATTGGAAAGAAAGAAGGAAGAAAAGTAGTGGTTTATGATTGCTTTCAGTTTTTTAATGAGCTGCGTCATTGAAAGTTGCAAAATACTATAGTCATAGGAAAATAATACCAAAAGTGCAAGGAATCACGTTATTTGCGTTTCACAAATGGGAGGAAACCGATCACAGTATCCAAATTTTATCAGGGAGTGTTGCACAAAATGTATAAAAAAGAGGATAAGAAAAGCAATCGAAAGAGGATTTTCAAGGAAGACGGACTAAATTGGCAAAAAATAGTTTTGTCAGGTAAAGTATTGTGGACAGTAATTAGTTTTTCCCTGAATTATGGAATCGTAGAAAGGGAAACAGTAGAAAGAAATTTTGAAAAGATATATTCGTTTTTGCCAGATATTTCAGTTTTTTTTAATGGTATTGATGCGCAGCCTCTCACAACTTTATTTTTACTATGGTTTTTTGTAAAATATTATAAAAGTTCTGATGCTGGTATAGGATATGGGAAAAAAAGGTTTACAGTAGAAATGCTGACTCTGATTGCTTCTATAAGCCTTTTTACTGGAACAGCTATTTACAAATATGAGAGTCTGGATATACTGTTCTTAGGGAAAATACAATGTGTAAAAAGCTTTATTATAGTAGGTGGATATTACTTATTTTTTCAAAAACTATTTACTATCATGACAAATGAATATGACAAATTGATGAACAATCGAAAAACTTGTTTTTCGATTCACTTTTTTGAGAAAAAATATGTAGGATTGCTTGTTTTTATTACATTGCTTGTATTATGGGGAGGAACTCTTTTCGTTTACTATCCAGCAATGTTTATGGGGGATACAGAGGATATTCTGTATATGGCATTCAACTATCCTACTGGATTGACAGACTCAGTGTTATTGCCTAGGAAGGGTGTATATTTGACAAATCATCACCCTGTATTATACACAGGGTTTGTTAGAATTATTATGGATATTGTCAGAAAATTTGGGGGAGGGGACATATATTCCATATTTATATGTGCAATTGTGCAATGTGTAGTGAGCGCAGGTATTTTGTCGTATAGCTGTATATATTGTGCAAGAGAATTAAAAAAGCCCTGTGTAGCAACGTTTGCATTGATATTCTGGGCGATATGCCCGTGGATATCTAAGTATGCTATTATGATTTCTAAAGATACACTCTTTGCAGGCTTTATTTTATTATTTGGAGTAAATTTGCATGGCTTATTGAATTCTGCAAAAAAAACAAAGTATAGTTTTGGTGTTTTACTACCTGCATTGATGGTTTTGCTGTTGCGGAAAAATGGTTTATACATTGTACAATTTACATTTATTTTTTTACTGTTTCTATATAGGAAATATTGGAAACAATGGTTTGTGTATATTGTACTAATTATTTTAATCCAATTTGGTTTTTCTAATATAATATTGCCAGCTGCAGGAATTGCTGATGGGAGTGTAAGAGAAGCATTATCTATCCCCTTTCAACAGACAGCAAGATATATACAAAAGTATGGGGACGAGGTGACAGAACAAGAGCGGGAGGCAGTCAACGCTGTCTTGCGGTATGATGTTTTGGCGAAGATATATTTATCTGATGTCTCCGATCCGGTCAAAGATACATTTCGGATTGATGCAGACAATAAGGATTTGATAAATTATTTCAAAGTTTGGTTTGCTATGTTTTGGAAACACCCTGGGACGTACGTAGCGGCAACGATGAGTAATTATTATGGTTATTTCTATCCTATTGTAAATGACGTACAGAAATTATATAGAACGAGTGTTGGCAGTATGTATAATGCTGGCAGAGATGGATATTTTGAATTTTCGAATGTTTATGATGAAGTACATGTATGGCTTAGGGATTTATGTTCTCTATATGATATGATATGGATGAAGACTCCGGTAATAAATATTCTTATGACAAGTGCATTTTATGTGTGGGTAGTTCTGACTGGTTGGTTGATGAAACTGGGCAGAGGGGACAAATGTGGCTTTGCATTTATGCTTGTGTTCGGTTTGACGACACTGACAGCTCTGGCAGGACCATGTAATGCAATTGATTATGAACGGTATATTTACCCATTAATTTTAGGATTTCCTATTATTTTAGGTGTGTTATTTTACGAGGAATGAAAGAATTATATTTTGGAATAAAAGAGGATGTGTGGAACAATGGTTTATGATTGCTTTCAGTTTTTTAATGAGCTGGATATTTTAAAAATTCGATTAAATGTTCTTGCACCAGTAGTGGACAAATTTGTAATTAGTGAGGCGACAGAGACTTTTTCTGGTCTGAAAAAGCCGCTATATTATGAAGAAAATAAATATTTGTTTAATGAATTTGCTGATAAAATTATTCATGTGGTGGTAGATGATACACCAGAAGGTGGTACTCATGAGCGCGATACATTTCAGAAAAATGCAGTGACAAGAGGACTTTCTGGCTGTAAAGATGAGGATATTATTCTGTTTAGTGATCTTGACGAAATTCCAAATCCTGATAAAATTCGCGAGATTTTGCAGAATTTTCAGGAGGATAAAATTTATCATTTTGCGCAGCGGCTTTTTTACTGTTATCTCAATATGGAAGAAGTCTCTGGAAACTTGCTGTCCTATGCGGGAGAGTTTGAAGGGGTAGCACACAAGAAATGGATTGGAACAAAAATGTTAAGCTATCGCCTGTTAAAAGAACAACAGTTGTTACTTGGTGAACTTCGCTTTCCAGAGCGCAAAGAAATTGGGATTCGCGTGGATGATGGGGGCTGGCATTTTGGCTATATGGGCGGTCACGGTGAAAAGGATATTCGAAAACGGGTACAAGAGAAGGTGGTTTCAGCGGCACATCAGGAATATAATTCCAGACATGTATTGTCAAATGTGACAGATCAGATTAAAGATGGAAAGGATATTTTTGGTCGTAATGCGAAGTTTGTTCGATGTGAGATTGACGAGACTTTTCCGCGCTATATCCAAGAACATCAAAAAGAGCTTGATTTTCTGATTATGCATGAGGAAAAAGGAATGCATAAGACACTTCGCAGAATAAAAGTAACTGTAAAAAACAGTTGTTATCAAGTATTGATTGCAATCAAACGAATCGGCAGAAAAATTCTTAGAAAATGAGGTATGATATGGCTAGGAAAGTTTCAATCTGTATTCCCTGTTATAATAATGTAGCAGAAGTAAAACGCCTATTAGATTCTATATATTGTCAGGATTACACAGATTTTGAAGTGAATATTTCCGATGATTCGACTGAGAACGCCACAGAAAGACTTGTAAGAGAACACTATTCGGGTGTAAACTATTTCCATAACGCAAAACCATATGGACATATTTTTAATTGGAATGCTGCAATTCGCATGGCGCAAGGAACCTATATTAAGATTATGTTTAGTGATGATTGGTTTACTTTTTCTGATAGCCTTGGTAAGCTTGTCGCGTTACTAGACAAGAACCCAAATGCAGCGCTTGCTTTTTCAGGAAGTCGACAGGTAATGTTAGATGAGCAAAATATCAATGCATTACATCATGTATCAGTACATGAAACAAGCAGTTATGACCGTTTTGCAGACAATGGTTTTATAGAGAGGTTGTACAGGGATTATAGAAATCTTTTTCTGGGGAATCAGATTGGGGCGCCAAGTGCTACACTTTATCGGCGCGGCAGTGAATTGACATTTTTTGATGAGCGCAGCAACTGGGCATCGGATATGTTTCTCTATTTTGATTTGCTTGAAAAGAATCCAGTTTTTGCATATACCAAAGAGCCTTTGATTTCTATTGGTGTTCATAAAAAACAGTATACAGAAAGTTTTGCAAAGAACGATTTGCGGATTTACAATGATTATCGATATATGTATCTAAAATATCATCTGCAGGAAAATTTTGCGTGTAGAGCATATTTTACAGAAAAGTTTCTTTTAAAGTATCATAGAGGATTGCGTGAGGCAAAAGAACTTGGAATTGACAAACATATGTTTTTTCAAAAATGGTTTGTGGAGCAGAAGGCGACAATACAATGTTTTTTGCGAAACCGATTGCAGTCGAAATAGATTCGCAGTGTCTTTTACAGTCGATATTACGAGAGGCAACCATATAGTACAGGAAGGAAATAATAAGAATGAAAAAGACAAACAACTTTTTTTTAATTCATAACTTTAATACAATACCAACAGAGTTGATTGAATTGTGTAATGATTATATGATATATGATTGTTCTGATAATCAGGAAATTAAGACAAAACTTCATCAAATGAATCTTCCTATAAAAGATGTTGAGAATACTGGGCATAATATTACAAGTTATTTTTCTTATTTTGCAGAACATTATGATTCCTTGCCAGAAGTTCTTTGTTTACTAAAAGGAAATATGATTGGACGGCATTGTTCTATGGAGTTTTTTCAACAGGTTTGTCAGAACAAAAGTTTTACTTTTCTGTATGAAGAAAAACAGTACTGGGATAAATATTCTAAATACAATGAAAATAAGGAACAAAATGTGTTAGGAGATGCCTTTCTTGCCATGGAAAATATGTATATTGAAAGAAACAATTCTTGGTATGTACAGTCTCCTAATCATCCAAAAAAATATTTTAATGATGTGGATGACCTAATGCGATTTATCTATCAAAAACCAATGATTCCACAGTATTTTGCTTTTTCGCCAGGCGCTTGTTACATTGTAAGACGAGAACAGATTCAAATGCACAGCAAAGTGTTTTATTGGAATTTAAATAAATTAATGAATTATGGGTTGAACCCTGGCTTTCCTTCTGAGGCACATCAGATGGAGCGGTTGTTGCCAATTCTTTTTACCTCTCATGGTGAAGTGAATGCGTGGATGAATGATGAGGCGGCATTTGAGAAAAAACTGCCAGAGTGTAGCGCCTATATACAATACAAGTACGAGAATAGACCAAGACGTTTTAAGAAAATCAGAAAGGCGCTTAAGTTGATTCAATAGGAGGAACACAATGAAGTATGACCAGACAAAAAAGATAGGGGAAGCGTGTTTCTGGATCGGATTGATAATAGAGCTATTGATTGTGATTGTGGACAAAAGTGCATATATTAATCCATTAGAAAGTCATCTATTTCGCCTGACATTTTTGCTGTTCTGTGTCAAAATTGCTTTGACCAAATACTCGACAAAAGAATGGATAGGTATTCTGCTGACTGGTATTTTACTGTTTGTATCTTATCAAGTCAACGAAAAAGATGAGGCTGTTCGGGTGATTGCTTTTATCGCTGCTTGTAAAGGCATAGAGATAAAAAAGTTGATGAGAGTAGTGTTTTGGATCACTTTTACAGGTTGTGTGTTGTTGATATTGTTGTCTGTTACAGGACTTTATGGAAGCATCTCTATGACCGCTGATTTTGGGAGAGGTGGACAAGGAGAACAGCTTTTTGAAACAAGATATACATTAGGCATGGGACACCCAAACGCGCTCCATGGTATGCTTTGGCTCGTTGGTATGTTGGCGTTTTACTGTTATGTGGATAGCGCAAAATGGTATTGGTTTGCTTTATTTCCTATAATTGATATAATATTGTTTTTATTGACAGATTCAAAAACCGGATTCTTAGTGTGGCTTATGTCTGCCGCATTGATTCCTATAATGAAATATAATAAAAACTGTAGAGAAGCAAAAGGAGTCTATTTGTTGGGAGCTACTGTTGTGATAGGGTGTATTGTTTTTTCTATGCTTGGTTCTCACATAGAGAATACTTATTTCACAACGGACTCATTGATGCATAAATTGGATAAGATGTTAAATGGTAGATATCAGAGCTGCTACGCGGTTGAGGCAGCGCGACTTGAGAACTGGAAATGGTTTGCGGCTGCTAAAAATACAGAATATTTTGATGCGGGGTTTGTCAGGCTGTTTTATTGGTATGGAATTATCCCTGGAATCCTTTATATTCTAATGAATTTTTATCTGTTATATCAGAGTTACAAAGAAAAAGACAGTATTTTGTTTTGTATGGTGGTTGTTTTTTCCGTTTATAATTTAATGGAAGCGCATTTTATTTCCGTGTATCTTTTAAGAAATTATCTCTTTGTACTAATGGGATATTACTGGTATCAACCATTTGCAAAAAAACAGGAGTTTGAAGGATATTTTTGGCAGGTCAAGGGACTGCTGGGAAAGGTGTAGACAATGAAATTAGTAAGTGTGATTGTGTTGTCCTATCGCTCTGCAGAGACGATTGTTGAGACACTCGATAGTATTAAAAACCAAACATATCCTAACATTGAACTGATTGTGACAGATGACGCCTCGCCTGACAATACAGTACAGGTCGTGCGCAAATGGATTGCGGAGAACAAAGGGGCACTTGCGTCCATAAAACTTGTTACATCTGATAAAAATACAGGACTTCCTGCGAACATTAACAGAGGACTTAAAGTGGCAAAAGGAACATATTATAAGGGGATCGCTGGAGATGACTACATGACAAAAGATGCCATTGAAAGTTATGTTCAATTCTGCGAGGAGAATCCAGGTGTATTTCCGATTGCAAAAGTACAATTATTTAATGATAAAAATCCAAATGTGGTATATACAGATATTCAGGCATATTGTGACAGATGTTATGCGTTTGCTAGGAAAGAGCGGCAGGAGCAATATCGCATGCTATTGATTCAAAATCGAATTGTGGCGCCGTCCGCTACTTTTTATACAATGGATTTTATCAAAAAGGTTGGTGGCTATGATGAGCGCTACAGGTGGTTTGAGGATTACCCAATGAATTTGGAAGTTCTTCACGCAGGCTATCAGTTTGGATTGTTGGATAAGCAGATTGTATATTATCGCATGTCGGATAAATCCGTTACCGCTTCAAATCTGAGAGAACTTAAAAAAGCAGAGAGAAAGCTCTTTTTTCAGAAACGATTTTGGTATATGTGGCAGAATGGCATGGGGTGGGAGGCAGTCAAACAGTGTAAAAGTTGGATCAAGATTGCACAAAATTAATGTTTTAAGACAAAACAATAAAAAGGATTACAAAAATGAATATACTAATTATACCTGCTTTTTTTCGGACGAAAAAGAATCCCACTCTTGGAAGTTTTTTCTGGGATCAGGCGTTGGCACTAAAGAGAGCGGGGCATAAAGTGACAATACTCTATAGTGACACGTATTCTGTAAAATGCATAAAAGACTATATGACATATAAGGAAGACTCTGTGTCTGAAGAAGAAGGAATTATGTTATATCGCAGACGTTTTTTTTGCCCTTTAAAACATGGAATGGAAGGATACCGAAAAACCTTTGCAAAAGGAATTTTGCAGTTGTATAAAAAGTATTGCGCTGAAATAGGCTGTCTAGATATTATTCATGCACACTGTTGCGTCTGGGCGGGATATGCGGCGATGTGTCTGTCAGAAAAAGTAAATATTCCGTATATTATAACAGAACATGCGACATTGTTTGAACTTCATAAAAATCAGATCAGCAGAGTGAATGATAGATATATTAGACAAGCATTTGAGAGGGCGGCAAAAGTAATCTGCGTCAGTCGCGCATTTGCAAAACGGATATCGGAATATAGAAATCTTAATGATATAGAAGTGATTGGAAATGTTGTTGATTTTGAGCAGTTTAAACCTTGTACACAGGATGCACATAAGGAAATGCGATTTTTGACGGTTTGTTATATGAACACGGATGACCAGTTAAAGAAAAAGGGAATCGATATTCTCTTGAAAGCATGGAAAGATTTTTCTAAAAAATATAATACAGCTAAGCTTTTTATTGGTGGCGGTGGACAGGCAGCGCAAAAAGCGATAGAATGGTGCAAGGAGTATGATATATTAGACTCTGTATCATTTTTGGGAAGTTTGAATCGCAGTCAGGTAGTTTCTTATATGCAGCAGTGCGACTGCTTTGTACTTCCAAGTCGCTATGAAACTTTTGGTGTGGTTTATGTTGAGGCAATGGCTTGCGGAAAACCAGTGATTGCGGTGGAAAATGGCGGACCAGACGATTTTGTGAAGGATTTTAATGGGAAGCTGATAGAACCAGAAAATGCAAATGCATTAACAGAAGCAATGTTGCAGATGGTAGAGAACAGAAAAAATTATAATCCACAACGGATTGTAGCTTTTGCGAAGGAGAATTTTTCAGGGCAGGCAATTGCAGAACAACTTGGCAAAATGTATAAATCGAACGAGTTTTTCAAGGATATATTTCAAACAAATTGATATAAGTATAAAGAAAGTTTAAGAGGAAAAAAATAAATGATTATAGCTGTAAACTATGCAGATAAAAGCTTTCAACGTGCACAAAAGCTCAATAGCAAGACTGCAAAACAATGGGGAGCTGACAAGGTAATTGAGTATGGCCCAAAAGACATTGATAAGACATTTCGCAGACATAATCATGAAATTTTAGCGGCATCTAGGGGTGGTGGTTATTATCTCTGGAAACCATATATTTACAGAAAAGCTTACGATGTGCTTGGAGAAGGTGATTACCTAATCTATACAGATTCGGGTGCAGTCTATATTAATAAAATACAATACTTGATTGACTGTATGGAGCAGGAAAAAGTTCCTGTTATGATTTTTTCACTAGAGCAGGAGAGAATTGAAAAGGGCAATACAAAAAGAGATGCATTTGTGCTCACTGGATGTGATAAGGCGCAATATACAGATACGCCACAGTCTATTGGAGGATATTTTGTATGCAAAAAGGCGCCGGAAGTAAAAGCCTTTCTTGATGAAGTATTACAATATGCGCAAGATATTCGGATTATCTCAGACAAACCAAATGTAATGGGATTGCCAAATTATAAGGAATTTACAGATCACAGGCATGATCAGTCTATTATCTCACTAATGTCTAAAAAATATGGTTTTAAGAGATTTCGCGATCCGTCACAATTTGGACAGATGAACCATTACGAGCCAGAAGTAGAACACAGAAGCATATATCCACAGATTGTTGATTCGCATCGCCTGAATGCAAAAAGCTTGCTAGAGATTAAAATTCGTAGAGTGAAGATAATTCATAAAACTGATGAGGTGATAAAAAAGGTCAAGCATAGACTGGGAGGAGCAAAATGACGAGGGAAGAAAAGTGGATTCGATATGAAAAGCGGTGGAAATGGCGCGATTTCTACTTTAACAAATGTCTAAGGCGTCATGGTATTGTGAAGTATTTTCACAGAGAGCCAGTCATGCTGCATTATGCTAAAAAATGGGTAATGTCATCAGCAAAGACAAATGACTACATTTATCAAAAAATTATAGGGGGCAAACCTTTTATGGTTTGTCGTTTTGGAAATACGGAGTTACAGACAGTTGTTGGATATCTAAAGGTGAAATATAAGGGACACAATACAGAGGATGATGCATACTTGGACAAGTGGTTTACTAGATTGGGCAAAGATTCTGGTTTTTTTCCAGTTGAGTATCAGTATCTTAAACCATTTTCAGAATTAATACTTGATGCGGGTGCAAATGCAGATCTTCTGGCGATGTGGCATCTCAATATGGAGGATTTTATTATTGAAGAGTTTGCCTCACAGGCAGATTTGACGTTTTTGTTTCGATTAGAACCATGGCTTGCTCCAGGTACACCTTGGACGGCGGCTTTGGCAGGTAAAAAAGTTTTGGTGATTCATCCATTTGAACATACAATTCAAGAACAATATAAAAAGCGTGAGCAGATTTTTCCAGATTCTGAGATTTTACCCAAATTTGAGCTAAAAACACTGAAGGCGGTACAAACTCTGTGTGGTGAGAAAGATGACCGTTTTATGACTTGGTTTGATGCGCTTGACTATATGTATGAGCGGGCAATTGATATTGATTTTGATGTAGCCATTATAGGGTGTGGAGCATATGGAATGCCATTGGCATCAAAATTGAAAAATGCAGGAAAACAAGCGATTCATCTGGGAGGAGCGACTCAACTATTGTTTGGGATTAAAGGTTATCGATGGGAGAATAATTATCCTACAAAGATTGCAACTTTTTTTAATGATGCATGGGCAAAAGCGCTTGCTGAGGAGACTCCTAAAAATGCATCAACTGTAGAAAAAGGATGTTATTGGTAAGAAAAAGGAGTAGGCAATATGCCAGAAATATTGGTGACAATCCTGACTCCCTGCTTCAATAGTGGGAAGACGATTGAAAAAACATTGGAGTGCATTGAGAGTCAAACTTATAAAAATATAGAGTATATCATTGTGGACGGAGGATCGACGGACGATACGCTTGCAATTATCCAGCGACATAAGGATAAATTGCCGCAGGATTTTAAGCTGATTTCGGAGAAAGATAATGGAATCTATGATGCTATGAATAAGGGAATAAAATTGGCAAAAGGACAGCTAATTGGTATCGTAAACAGTGATGATAGCTATGAGCTGGATACAGTGGAGCAGGTGGTGACACATTTTGGCAATAACCGATATGAAGTTATCTATGGAATGCAGCGGATATATCTTGACGGGGAAGAAAAAACGGTTGTTATCTATCATCATGAGTTCCTTCCACAGCAGATGATCACCCACCCGACCTGTTTTGTGACAAGGGAAACATATGAGAAATTTGGGGTATTCGATACACAATACCACTCTGCGGCGGACTATGACTTGATGCTGCGGTATTACAAGAGCGGAGAGGTGGTCTTTACACCGGTATATCGCGTGTTATCTAATTTTGCTCTCGGCGGTATGTCAAGCAGCCAGACAGGGGTTCGGGAAAATGCCCTGGTGCGGTTGCGATATGGTTATCTGTCAAAAAGAAAGTACTGGTTCATCGTGCTCAAGAGCCATTTATACGAACTGCTTCACAAGAAGCAGACAATGGGTATGGGGTGACATATGAAAGAGAATTTTAATTCGATCGATTTGTTTAAATTTTTGATGGCGATAGTGGTGGTTGCGTTCCATACAAATCCGTTTGCGGACTGCAAAAGTGTCTTGGTCAATGAAATTATGGTGGTCATAGCAGATCTGTCAGTACCATTCTTTTTTATAGCGTCAGGATATTTTCTTGCACTGTGTTGGGGAGATACCAGCCAGCAACGTGAAAGGTATATTTATAAAACGCTTATTTCTGCGTTTCGATTATATGTGGTGTGGACGCTGCTTAGTCTGCCATTGACGATTTATGGATATGTAATATCTGGAGAGAGTATTGCTCACTGTGTTTTTTCATATATAAAATATTTTTTCTTTGTTGGTAAATTGTACAATTCGTACCATTTGTGGTATCTTCTGGCAATGATTTATGCGCTCATGGCGATGTGGATATTGATTCATTATGGAAAAAATACAAGGCATATTTTGCTGGCAAGTGTATTCTTCTATATCGTATATTTGGCATTTGCGTGGATTAGGCAGAGTGACAGTACAGGTGGACTGCTGTCAGCTATTGGGAGTGCGTTTGACTTTGTCTTTAATAAGGGCGGAGTATTTGTTGGAATGTTGTATATGAGCATTGGAATTTTATTTAGGGAGCATCGCAGGATAAAACCGCTGGTCAGCGTGGCAGGGATTGCTGTAAGTATTCTGGTGAGGTATCAGTTGTCGCAGGAACTGGGAAATATTCTTTGTTCAGTGATGCTGTTTGCGGTTATACTTAATATAAAACTGCCAGATCATCCTTGTTATTTTACGTTGCGGAGATTGAGCAAATATATATATTTGTCGCATTTGATTTGTTTTTCTGTTTATACATTTGTCATTATAGACCAACCCAATAAACTTGGGGTTGACTCGTTTTTGGTAACATTTTTCTTGTCTGCTGTGATTGCGGCAGTGATTATATATGTAAATGGATTGTTGAAAATAGTCAGAAAAGGAGCATAATGATGTGAGTAGTGAAAAGAAAGAAAAGCCCAATATCGTACGGATCAGTGATGGACTGGGAAATCAGTTGTTTCAGTATGCTTTTGGATACGGCTTATATAGAAAGACAGGAATAAGTTTGATTATAGATCCGATGTATTCTGGTAAATTGAGACATTACCAGCTGGATTTCTTTCAGATTGACTTTGCAAAAAGGTTTATTGGAGATAAGACTGACTATGTTTTGGGATTGGGATCCAGAAATTCAGCGCCTTTTCGGTTAAAATACAGGGATCATAAAATCAAATATGGGAAATATGAGATTGTAAAGGAAAGCTCACCTATGAAATATGATGATAGCATATGTCAGAGCAGCCCTGCATATTATATTGGGTTTTGGCAGTCGTACCAATATTTTGATGAGTATTATGATGATATAAAAAGACAAATGCAGTTAAAAAATAAATTTAGTATGCAAGGTAAAAAATATCTGGATGAAATACGAACAAATATTTGGGTGGGGCAAAGTGTCTCCCTTCACATTCGTAGAACAGATTACAACAGGACTAAAAATAATGTATGTGTATGCGATCAGTTTTATAGGCAGGCTTTGGAAGGGATGCAGAGTAAAATAGGTGATTTTTCATTGTATGTATTTACAGATGATAAAGATTTCGTGAAAGAAAACTTTCATTATCATAAATATACTTTGATTGAAGGAATAAATGACTTAGAGGAATTTATTTTAATGCAGACATGCCAGCATCATATCATTGCAAATAGCACATATAGTTGGTGGGGGGCATATCTTGCAGAGAATAAAGGTGGCATTGTATATGCGCCGGTATTTGATATTTGGACAGATAAGTTTTATCTGCCACAATGGAATAAGATTATTACAAAAACAGAAACTTCCATATAGTAAATATCCGTCAGAGAATAAAAGGTGAGAACAATTTATATGAAACTCGCAGTAATATCACTCAATACAGAACAGAAAAATCTGAGTCAATATTATAATTCCCAAGCGGAGGGTATGGCAAAAGCTTTGGCTGCAATGGGGCATAAAGTGTCAGTCTATCATCTTATACCAGACTTAAATAAGGAGCAAGAGACAATTCAAAAAGGTGCAATTCAAGCAATATATCTAAAATGCAGACATTTGGGAAAACATGCATTTGTGAAGATGAATAAGCTTGACAAGGATGTCATATGTTATATTACGGCTTCTGATAATTATTTGTTTCTTGGTAGTTTTTATAGATGGTGTAGAAACAATCAAATTCTATGTTTACCCTACATTGGCGTAATACGCAGTAATAATAGCTGTGTATGGAAGAAAAAGCTTGTAGATTTTTTTTGTAATAATATAAAATATTACAAAAAGATTCCTACTGTTGTAAAAACACCAGCGCTTGCAGAGGAATTAAGGGCGCAGGGGGCAAAAAATATCTATACAGTTCCTGTAGGGCTTGACAAAACGCTTTTAAAAGAGGATTATTTAGATTATAACATTAAAAACTTATTGGAAAAATATGGGTTTCATGAAAGTGATAGAGTCATTCTTTTTGTGGGTAGAATGACAGCAGAAAAGCAACCTATAAAAATGGTTGATATTTTTTATAAAATCTATCAACAGAACAAACAATTTCGACTTATTATGATTGGACAGGGAGAACTTACAAACGCGGTTCAGGAACAGATAACAAAATATAATTTAAAATCATATATTACAATTTATAATAAGATGCCAAATGATAAAATGTGGGAGCTATATAGAATTTCAAAATGCTATGTGAATCTAAATACACATGAAATTTTTGGAATGGCTATTTTAGAGGCAATGTATTATGAATGTACTGTAATTGCTTTGAACGCACCTGGCCCCACATCTATAATAGAAAATAATATATCAGGTTATCTTTGTAAAAATGAGACAGAAATTGTTGAAAAGATTATAGTTTGTGGTAGTGGTCAGATGAAAAATGCTGCAAGGAAACGTGTTTTGGATTGTTTTACATGGGACAAGTCAGCACAGATTTTTTTAGAGATAATAAAGAGTCATAGAAAAAAATGAATATATCTTGACTTATCTATTTTACATCAGGTTTTTCTACAATTTCGAATATATTTGATGGAAGAAGTATGTAAAATATATAATACATGGAGGATCAAGGAATATGCAGGTGAAATGCAATGTACTTGACAGACAATTTCAGATGTACCAAAAAGAATATGAACAGGCAGCGCTGCGTGTGTTGCGTTCTGGCTGGTATGTACTTGGAAATGAGGTTGAGCAGTTTGAAAAGGAGTTTGCAAGATTTACTGGGAGAAAATATTGTGTTGGATTAAACTCAGGACTAGATGCGCTTATTATGTCGGTAAGAGCGCTTGGCATTGGCAGTGGAGATGAAGTGATTGTACAAGCAAACACATATATTGCAACTGTGCTTGGAATTACCGAAAACGGTGCAACACCTGTGTTTGTTGAACCTGATGAATACTTTAATATTGACGCGAACAAGATAGAACAGGCAATTACAGATAAGACAAAGGCGATTATGGTAACGCATTTGTATGGACAAGCATCTGAAATGACAAGGATAGTGAATATTGCAACGAAACATCATTTACAGGTTATTGAGGACTGCGCACAGTCTCATGGAGCATGTTTTGCGGGAAAAATGACAGGGACTTTTGGTATTTCGGGATGTTTTAGCTTTTATCCGACAAAGAATTTGGGTGCATTTGGCGATGCGGGCGCTGTTGTTACAGATGATGAGACTTTTGCGGAAAAACTGCGTATGATGCGCAATTATGGCAGCAAAATAAAATATCATAATGAGATAGCGGGAATTAATTCAAGGCTTGATGAAATGCAAGCCGCTCTTTTGCGTGTAAAATTATCTCATTTGCAAGCGCTAAATGACGAGAGAAAAATGTTAGCGCAACGATACAATGAAGGGATAAAAAATCCAATAGTTTGGTTGCCAAAAGTAAGAGAAGACGCAGAGAGCATTTATCATCAGTATGTAGTAAAATGTATGTCTCGAGATTTCTTACAAGAATCATTAGAACAAAGTGGTATACAGACGCAAATACATTATCCAATTCCGCCTCATTTGGCACAGTGTTATCATTTTCTTGGACATAAAAAGGGAGATTATCCAATTACAGAGTCCTATGCAGATGAAGTGTTAAGTCTGCCAATTTATACAGGAATGACATTGGAAGAACAAGATTATGTGATAGAAAAAATAAATGCCTATCAAATATAAATAGGACTATTTCATAGTCTTTTGGAAAAGATTTTGATTTACTGACAATATTTACAAAAAGGATTTTTCAAAATATTGGGAAAGGAAAATACAATGATACGAAGATTGGAACACAAGGACGCTGCATTTATGTTAGAGTGGATGCACGATAAAGATACAATTTTAAATTTTCGTTTCCCTTTTGAACAGGCAACATTAGAAAGCGTTACAAAGTTTATCGACAATAGTTTTTCAAATCGGAACAAACATTTTGCAATTGTAAATGAATTTGACGAGTATGTTGGCACAGTGAGTCTTAAGAACATATCAGAGGAGAATCGGTCTGCGGAATATGCGATTGTAGTCAGAAGTATTGTAAGAGGAACAGGAGCAGCAGCACTTGCGACAAAAGATATTTTGGAGTATGCTTTTGACATATTGAAACTACATAAAGTGTATTTAAATGTATTAGAGAGAAATGAGCGCGCAAGACATTTTTATACAAAATGTGGTTTTGCGTATGAAGGCACATCAAAAGATGCTATTTTGCTAAATGACAGGTATGAAAGTCTTGTGTGGTATGGAATAATAAATGATAAGGAGCAGAAAAAATGAATTGAGATGCTTCATTAGGAGGGGAACAAGTGATAGAGCAGTGCAAATTAATAGAATTTCCACAAAAAGGCGACGATAGAGGACATCTTGTCATTGTAGAGGGAAATCACGATATTCCATTTGATATAAAACGAGTCTTTTACATTTATGGCTCAGATAAAAACGTTATTCGCGGAAAACATGCAAATTATTATACAGAGTTTGTGTTGATCAATGTGGCAGGAACGTCAAAAGTAAAGGTGGATGATGGAACAAATCAGAAGATATTTTGCTTGGACAGACCACATATTGGTATTTATCTTCCAAAGATGGTGTGGAAAGATATGTATGATTTTTCAAAGGATTCCGTACTCCTAGTGTTAGCGAGTGAACATTATGATGAAAATGAGTATATTCGGGATTATTCTGAATACCTTGCAATAATAAGGAATTGTTAATCAATTTCATGGTAATGCTTTGCCAAAAGGTTGCTTTTAAAAATTTTTAACGTATTAGGGATGAATATGGCGATTTTATTATAGGTTATTTTTTGACAGTTCCTAAAAGAGAAATCGTTTGGGGGAGGAAACTTTATGTTAAGGAGATTAGAGGAAAAGGATGCTGCTTTGATGTTGGAGTGGATGCATGATGAAACAGTAAATTGTTGGTTTCGCTATCCATTTGCAAATATGACACTGGAAAAGGCAATCATTTTTATTAAATATAGTTTTGATGAGGAGAATCAACACTTTGCTATAACAGACGGCAATGATGAATATCTGGGAACAATCAGTCTCAAACATATTTCGGAGAAAGACCACAATGCAGAGTTTGTTATCGCGGCAAGAAAAAAAATATGGGATACTGGTTGGGCGGAGCGTGCAGCAACAGAAATGATACGTTATGCATTTCGCGATCTTGGGCTACACAGAATATACTTAAAAGTGCTAGCCGATCATGTAGATGCTAGAAAGTTTTATGAAAATTGTGGGTTTGACTTAGAAGGCGAATTTCGGGATGCAATAAGGATAAAGGATAAGTATCGAAGCATGGCATGGTATGCTATGTTAAATTGGAAAGAAAAGTAGGTTTCACAATAAAATATGCCTTTGGCGGATTGCAGAAGAATATATCATGCTATAATGCGCGCTTTGCAGCAAGAACGCCGATAGCGTTCTTGAATATTAAGAAAAAGAATACACTTCCAACAAAAAAGAAACTTCCTGAAAGGATTAAAAGGAAATGGAGCAAATAAAAAAAGAGCAAATATCAATTATTGTGTTTTCAAAAGGACGACCATTGCAGCTGCATGCATATCTCGAAAGCCTTTTTCTGTTTTCGGATGCAGAACAGAAGATGGTCACAATACTTTATAGCGAAACGGTCAATATTAGGTATAAAAAGATAATGCAGTGTTTTCCACAAGTGAACTGGATACAAGAACAACAGTTTGAAACTGACTTGAAACAACTCGTTACGGACGCGGGCGAATATATTATGTTTGGCTGCGATGATGTTGTATTTACAGGAAAGTTTTGTCTTACGGAGGCTGCGTCTTGCCTTGCGAAGAATTCCAAAGTATTTGGTTATAGTATGCGGCTTGGAGACAATATCACGCCGAGACCGCAGAATCTTTCAACAGAAGATAGTGTGTTTGCGTGGAAATGGAATTGCGAATACCAACATTATAATTATCCATGGGAGTTGGATTGTACATTGTATCGTAAGAAAGACGTACTCAAGCTAACAATGGAGGAAGACAATACAATCAAGAATCCTAATTATTATGAGGCAATGTTAACTCCAGATAACAGAGAAAAGCGTATAGCACGACCTTATATGGCATGTAATGCGGGATTAAGCTGTGCCATTGTAATTACGGTAAACAGAGTACAAGACACGCATCAAAACGGGTTTGATGATAGTATGCTAACAGATATTTACTCATTGGATAGATTATACAATGACGAAGACAATACATTGGACATTGAAAAAATTGCAGCAATAGGCAATCATATCATACATGTGGGAGCAGAGTATTTTATTTTACGAAAAAAAACAAAAGGGTATTCATCAGCACAATTATATAAGAAGAAGGCAAAGGACGTTGCTGGAAAGTTAATAAGACTTCCTATTCGCGTTGATCATCATTTGGAACGTTTACAGTATGAGAAGGGAGCCTATGCGGACAAGCTTCAAATTCTTACTACAGGTGAGACAATGCGCTTGTTAGAAAAAGAAAAAGTAAGTTTTTTGCGCTATGGAGATGGCGAAATTGCAATTATGATGGGAAATTCCATACCATTTCAGGAATTTAATCCCAAATTAGCACGCAGATTAAGAAAGATTTTAAGAACAGAGATAGAAGGATTGAAAATAGGGATTCCATACTATTATACCCACCCAATAAAGAATTTAAATCCATTTGTAGCATCTTTTGCAAAATCTTTGACAACACAGCGCAGATTTCTGCGCAGGAATTGCAATAAAGATACTGTTTATATAGATACTTGTATTACACAAGTATATCAAACTTATGAAAAATATAATTTTCAGCAGTATTATAAGCATATGCAAAATTTGCTGAAAGGACGAGAAATTACACTGATATGTGGAGAGGGTGTGCTAGACAGGCTGGAATAT
The DNA here is from genome assembly GCA_910583965.1 of uncultured Lachnospiraceae bacterium. Taxonomy (GTDB): domain Bacteria; phylum Bacillota; class Clostridia; order Lachnospirales; family Lachnospiraceae; genus COE1. The sequence continues at coordinate 9,812 of CAJUAE010000015.1, read as the reverse complement.
AAGGCGTATTCTGTATGCAAGTCAGTTGATTTTATCACAGCGCCAAGTATGAATGCGTTTGAAAAATATGATTCATTGTTGCGCGCTGCCCTAAGGACAGACAAACAAAAGCTTGTGTGTATTGTACTTGGACCAACAGCGAAGGTGCTGGCTTGGGATTTGCACAAAAGAGGATATCAAGCTTGGGATATGGGACATTATTTTAAGGATTATGACGCCTATATGAAGAAAAAACCACAGACAGAATCAGAGATTATTCAGTTTTATAAGCCAGACTAAAAAGGATTGAGGAATGTTAAAAAAGATTAACTATGTCTTGGACAGGAAACAGAAAATTAATTTGGGGATATTGCTTATTATCATATTTATAGGTGCATTTGTAGAACTTTTGGGTGTTTCTGCGGTTATGCCATTAATTAATGTTGCCATGCAGCCAGAGACAATCCATGAGAAGTGGTATTTTATACTAATAAGTAAGTATACAGGTATTACAGATGCCAATCAGATGGTGTTGTTTTTGGCGGTGCTTTTAATTATTATTTATATCTTGAAGAATATTTATGTGATGGCGATGTACAGTCTTCAATACCGTTTTGTCTTTAATAACCAACAGCGTTTGTCTGTCAGAATGATGAAAAGTTATATGCAGCAGGATTATCTGTTTCATGTGTCTAAAAATGTAGCGGAATTTCAGCGTAATATTACAAGCGATGTCAATGGTTTTTTTACAGTGGCACTAAATGTTTTACAATTTCTTGCAGAGTTTAGTGTCAGCACAGTGCTTGTTATTTTTCTGTTGATTCAAGATTGGGTGTCTACAATAGCAGTTGCTGCGCTATTGTTTCTATTTATGGGGATTTTTACTATTTTTTTTAAAAAAGTGCTTGTGAAAATAGGAGAGGAGAGCAGGAAAGCAAATGTTTTGGTGACAAAGTGGTTGTTTCAGGCATTTTCAGGGATTAAAGAGATAAAGGTAGCGAACAAAGAATCTTTTTTCATCACAAATTATGACAAAAATTATAAAGACTGCGCAAGAGTGCAAAGGCAGCAGTCAATACTTACTTATCTGCCCAAACCTGTAATGGAAACAGTGTGCATCTGTAGTTTGATGTTAGCAATGATTATAAAAATAGCAGTAATGAAAAGTGATATTGTCTCCTTTGTCACAACGCTGTCTGTCTTTGCAGTTGCGGCATTTCGTATGCTGCCTTCCTTTAATAAAATAACAGGATATATTAGTAGCATGATGTTTAACAAACCAGCCATCGATTCTGTATACAAAGATTTAAAAGAGATAGAGCAGTTTATGGGGCAGAAGATAGTAAGACACGAAGATACAATAAGTATTACTCTGAATAAATCGATTCAATTCAATGACGTTTCTTTTCATTATTCAGAATCTGATAAGTGGATACTAAAAGATGCCAATCTTGAGATTCAAAAAAATACTTCCGTGGCATTAATCGGAGCGTCAGGAGCAGGCAAGACAACAGCAGCCGATCTAATTCTTGGAATATTGGAACCACAAGAAGGAACTGTCACAATTGATGGAGTGGATATTAAAAAGTGTATGAAATCATGGCATGAAGACATTGGCTATATTCCGCAGGTAATTTATCTTATGGATGATAATATTCGCGCCAATGTTGCCTTTGGTATACCAGAGGAGGAAATTGATGATGCCGCTATCGAAAAAGCACTGCGAGAAGCGCAACTTGACCAATTTGTACATGCTTTACCAGATGGATTGGACACCATGATTGGAGACAGAGGGGTAAAACTTTCTGGTGGACAACGACAAAGAATTGGGATTGCCAGAGCGCTTTACCGCAATCCGAATGTATTAGTGCTTGACGAGGCAACTTCTGCATTGGATAGTGACACGGAGAGAGAGGTGATGGAGGCGATAGATGGTTTACATGGTACAAGAACATTGATTGTCATTGCTCACCGGTTAAGTACACTCAGGAAGTGTGATAAGATTTATGAGGTTGGCAATGGTAGATTTACAGAGCGGAATAAGGTAGAGGTGTTGGGAGGAGAAAGATAATGGTATATGCAATGGCATGTGCTGATGAAAATTATATGCCATCAGCAAAGTTCCAGCTAGATACAGCTCTGAAAAAGGGAAAAGTTGACAAGACATTATGCTACAATATTGCAGATATGGATAAAGAATTTACAGAAAAAAACAATAAAATATTGTCATCAGGTGAAGGCAGAAGACGAGGATATTATTTGTGGAAACCGTATTTTGTTAACAAGGCATTATTGGAACTCCAACAGGGGGATTATTTGATTTACCTGGACAGTGCGGGGTTTTATTATCGAAGCAACGTTGCTCCCATAGTATCATATATGGGAAGAAAAAATATTGATATGATAGGTTCAAGACGGAATGGTTATCTTGAAAAGCACTGGACAAAGAGAGATGTGTTTGTGTATATGAAATGTGATACACAAAAGTATACGAATCAAGTGCAGGCAATGGGAGGTTGTTTTATATTAAAAAAAACAGACACAACACAGAAAATTATTCAAGAATGGCTTAAGTATGCACAGGATTATAGAATTATTTCAGACGATCCCAATACATGTGGTCTTGATAATTATGAAGGGTTTGTGGAGAATAGACATGATCAAAGTATTTTGTCGCTTTTGATGAAGAAATACAATATAGATATTATAGAAAATCTTCCAATTGCTGATTTTTATGTTTATCATCATACAAGAGAAACTTCAATTTGGCGGATAAAGGCGGAGTTGCATAGAAGAAGAATGCTTCAAATTAAAAAATGTCTTGTTAAAAAAAATTTTAAGGGAGTATATTATATTGAACGTGAACAAATTAAAAATGTAATGTGGGTACAAAAAATGCTGCGAAGAAAGGTTAACTAATATGGTTTTTTCAAGTTTACTGTTTACATTTTTCTTTTTGCCAGCAGTGATGCTTATTTATTTTCTGGCCAAAGATAAGTATAGAAATTATATACTGCTGGCGGCAAGTTTAATCTTCTATGGATATGGGGAACCAAAATTTGTTTTTATAATGCTTGCCTCCATTATGATTAATTATGGTTTTGCGTTGAGAATTGATAGAATAAGGTCTTCTCGTAATAAAGTGAGGTTTTTGCTTGTATTTGATGTGGCAGTAAATCTTGGAATTTTATTTGTTTTTAAATATCTTGATTTTGCAATTTCTGCCACAAATCAGGTGATAGGTACTAGCTTTCAAATTAAAAATATAGCACTTCCAATCGGCATTTCATTTTTTACATTTCAGGCATTATCCTATGTGATTGATGTTTATAGAGGACAAGTTGAGGTGCAAAAAAATCCGTTGCTGTTAGCTTTATATATCTCTTTTTTTCCACAGCTCATTGCTGGACCAATTGTTAGATACAAAACAATTGAACAGCAGATTACAATAAGAAAGTGTACGCTTGATAAGTTTGCTGAGGGTGGAAGAAGATTTTTATTGGGATTTTGTAAAAAAGTGATTCTTTCTAATAATTTGTCCGTTGTTGCAGTGAAAGTGTGGGCAATGGCAGAGAATATTACAAATGTGAATCCTATTGTTTTATGGATTGGATCTATTTGTTATTCTTTACAGATATTTTATGATTTTTCAGGTTATTCAGATATGGCAATTGGATTGGGGAAGATATTTGGATTTGAGTTTGAGGAAAACTTTAATTATCCTTATATTGCAAAAAGCGTAACTGAGTTTTGGCGAAGATGGCATATTTCATTGGGGCAGTGGTTTCGCGATTATGTGTATATTCCGCTTGGAGGCTCTCAAGTTCCTATTTTAAGACATGTATTGAATTTATTTGTTGTATGGTTTTTGACAGGTTTATGGCATGGGGCAAGTTGGAGCTTTGTGGCATGGGGACTTGGGTATTTTGTGCTATTATTTATTGAGAAATTTATTGTAAAACCAAGTAAACGAAACTGTGTATTAAAAGCTTTCTGGCAACTTTTGACCTTAATAAGTGTAAATTTTGGATGGGTTATCTTTAATTCTGTAGGGATTAGCATGGGTCTTAAGTATTGTTTTGGTATGTTGGGACATTATAGTACAAATTGGGTAATAGACTCAGATGTCATTTATTTTCTGCGAGAATATGGAGTATACATGTTGATGGGAATTGCTTTTGCAATGCCTGTTGCCGGAATGATAAGTGCGCGGATTGAGAAGTTTGAGTCATTAAAAAAAATAAAATTGATAGCGTTACCAGTTGGATATGGAATTGTATTTCTATGGGCAGTCTCATTCTTAATTTTAGGAATGCACAATCCCTTTATTTATTTTAATTTCTAGTGGGAGGTACCATATGAAAAAAGTATCATCGATTACATACACAATTGTGTTTATTGTAGTGGTTGGTGCGTTAGGAGTAGCATCTTTTACAAAGCTGATTCACTATTATGATACCGGAATTATTGAAAATAATGAGTGGACAGTGGAACTTGGCAGTAAGCTTGAGACAGATATTGCAACCAATTATTATAAAAAAAGTTCATTTGTCAATATGAATGGGGCTATTCATAGATTTTTGGGTCAACGAGAAATGAACGATGTAGTAAAACTAGAAAATGGATATTTGTTCAAAACATTTGAATACAAAGAAGATGAGAATTTACAACATAATGTTGAAAGAATTATTGAATTGAGTAATTACCTTGATAATCAGGGGATCGCTTTTTTGTATGTGATTCCTCCGTATACATCAGGAAAGTATGATTCACAATTACCAGAAGGAATCAGTGATTATGGAAATAATAATTTGGACAGATTTGCTAAAATGCTAAAAGATGGTGGGGTGGAGCCGCTTGATCTTAGAGAGACAATGCATGAAGATGGAATTGATCATTATGAAATGATGTACAAGACAGATCATCACTGGACAACAAAGGCAGGATTCTATGCATATACGAAAATAAATGAGATTTTAATGCAAAAATTAGAATGTGAAGTGGAACAGGAAGTCATGGATTATTCAAATTATAATGTAACAACTTATCCAGAATGGCATCTAGGTTCAAATGGACAACGCACAGGAGCATTTTTTGCAGGAATTGACGATTTTGATTTGATTTTGCCAACGTTTGAGACATCAATATCAGATGGCTCGAATAAGGGAAGGTTTGAAGATATTGTTGTAAATCAGGAAGTTCTTGCAAAAAAAGATTTGGCATCAAGATATACTTATGATAGTGTTTTATGGAAGACGCTTGGACATTTTAAAAACAATAAGGCTGAAAATGACAAAAAAATATTGATGGTAACAGATTCTTTTGGAAGGGCAGTAAACCCATTTTTGATAATGTCATACAGTGAATTGTGTGTAGGAGATGCAGATTACGAGACGATTAGAGACTACAAACCAGATGCAGTTATTATCTTACATTATATTAATAATATTATGAAAGATGATGGATATGATAATTGTGCAAGAGTGGAATAATAGCGAAGGAGATGCATGATGATGCAATTAACCAGAAAAAAACGAATCTACGCTTTTCTTACAATATTTCTGTCAGCCATCATATCAATTTCGGCATATCATTTGTGGGGGACAGATTGGCGTGTTCCAATATCAGGATATCGCAGTGATTCTTTGGGGGTTTTGTTGGAACTAAAAAACTATGTAAGAGGCGGTTCAGTCCACCATTTTGTTATCTATGGGGAACCTTATGCAGACTTGTATGTTGACAGTTTTGGAGATTCTAGTGTTCCGATGCCATTGTTGAAATTGATTTGGAAAATAACAGGCAGTATGGAAGAAGCTATTAATATTCATGCTATTTTAAATTCAGTATTACTTTCACTCAGCATGTTTTGGGTATGTACATGCTTACGAATAAAAAATTTTTCTTCTATGTTAGTGGGTGTTGTATACGGAAATATTTCGTATTTTATTTTGGGTTGCAATACGGTTTTATTAATTTATGGAGCATGCTTTTATATTCCATTGTTTTGTTATATATTAATAGAATTAATGCGCAGTGATAGTCATCTCGATAAGTTAGAAAGTGGCACGCTATTTTTTTCCTTAGTAGTGATGCTTTATGTGGGAATGAATTCTGCATATTATGCATTTTTGGGAATGATTTTGCTTGCGTTTGTTATGATGTATGCATTGTTTGCCAAAAAGAGTGTAAATAGTATTCTATTAGCATTTTTAAGCTTTTTTGCTATTGGATTAGGAATCGCTTCATACACACTTTCTAAAATTTTAAAAAGCGTTGGAATGGATTCAATTGTGCTTCAAATGGGATATTGGTTACAGTTTTTGGTAGTGTTTATTTCGATTGTCATTTTGTTGGGAGTAGTGCTGCTGTTAAAACGAATTTGTAAGTATATTACGATGAAAAAAATATATGTAAGTTTTCTTGCATTTGTAGGAATTGCAGGATGTGTATATGTACTTCTTTGGAAGTATACAGATTATGTAGGTTCTTATGCAGGAAGAAGCCTTGTTGATGTGCAATTGGGCTCTCTTAAGGCAGGAAGCATGATTCTTCCTGCCGTCAATAGTGCGTTTGGTATAGGAAAGTCAATCTTGGGCGCAATAACAGATATCAATAATCCACAGGCAGCAGAGTGTGCTATAATTGGTGTATTAGCAGGGATAGGATTTATTTATTCTATTATAATGGTATTTCAGTATAAAGGAAGGGAATACGATCAAAAAGATGAGGTTTTGAAAATATGTGGACTAATACATTGTTTTATCCTTGTAGTGGCGGTTAAGGGAGGATTATCTTTGCTGATTGGTGCATTTATTACGACTGGTATTCGCGGTTATAGTAGGATGTGTGTATTTATTGCTACTTTTGGATTGATTTCTTCTGCAATATTAATAGATAAAATAGTTGATAGAATTGGAAATGTAATTAAGCCTATTTATAGAAAAGGATTGTATATTTTAGCATCGGGAGTATTAGTTTTTGTACTATTAGCTTCTATTCCAACAGATTTTATATATAGAAATACGTTTGGTTTTACCACGTATGAACAACGAAAGAAAGAATATGATGAATGGTATCGTTATATGGGTGTTATAGAGGAGCAAGTTCCAGAGAACAGTATGATTTTGGAATTACCACTTCATATAGAAGATGTGCATAAAGGTAAGCTTATGACTGTGGGACGTGCATATGAATTGAGTATTCCATCAGTAGTGTCTCAAACTACTTATTGGAATGATGGTGGAAAGCAAAGAAATATTTTTGATAAATTGTTAAATGAACAGGAGAATGTTAGTGATTTTCTGACGATGGCAGGAGCATATGGTTATAAAGGAATTTATCTTGATAAAATGATGTATCATAATGACTCGTACCTAGAGATATTGAATGAACTTGAACAATACCTAGGAAAACCAATTGTTTGTTCTGATGAAAGAAGGTATTTTTACTCTCTAGTAAAATACAACCAAAAACTTTATGAAAAATATTCGGATAAGGAATTAATTGAGATATGTGAACGAATTGCAGAACAATTGTAGGAGGCTGAGATGAGTATAACAAATAAAAGAAAACAATATATAATTGTTTTTGTGGTTACAGTTGTAGCAGTTATAATATACCTGTTTAGTCACCATGTTCATATAGTACAACCAATAGCAATCGAAATGGATAAGGCGATTGACAACTTTATTCAATTGACAGCAATAACAGAAGAATGGAATATGCAAGCAAATGTATTAAGTGTCTGCGAGTATAATATTCAAAATATTATAATGTTGCTATTAGCAAAAATTTGTGGTAATGTTTGGGCTGGGATTAATATTTATTATATTTTTACCTTTTTTATGATTTCTTTTTCAATGTATTATTTCTTAACAAAATTAGAGGTACCGATTCAAATATCGGTAGGTTTAGCAGTATTAGCAGCGTTTATGCCATTTCATATTGATAGGGGAGAGGGGCAGATGATAACTTCCAATTTTTTCTTAGCCCCACTTTTTATGAGTATGTTTTATGATTGGATATATTGTAGGAAATTAATCGCAAGTAAAAGATATATGATTTTAATATGTTTAGCGCCTTTTATTGATATTAGAATTAGTGTGATGGTATGTATCATCTTTTGTTTTTTGCTTATACAACGCAAAGATCAGGAGCTTGCGAGATTTGTGTTAAGATTTTTTGTGCCTTTTTTATTACTCTGTGGCTTTGTTTGTATGTTGGCTTCTACTCTAAAATTAGATGATATTCAAACAGCCAAGCAGGAAGGAATGCGCATTCTTGATTTGGTTATGCCAATGCGATACCATGCAATAGGACGTCTGAGTGATATCAGACTTAGTTATGATATCACATTATCTGCACATGGGGAATCAGGTCTTAATAGTCTTGGAATTTTATTTTCATTTGGCTTTGTCTACATGATGTTTGGGATGTTTTTTGAGCGGAAAAAGGATAGCTGTATTGCATGGATGGGAATGATATGTATAGTTGCCTTTTTAATAGCAGGGATTTGTGGACTTGGTTCTGTGCTTGATTATTTTGGGGTCCATGTGATTTATTGGAGTAGAATGGCAGTGTTTTTTGTGGTTTGTAGTATTGCTACAATTGGAATTTTTATTGGAAATATTTATAATAATATAAGTCAAAAGTATGGAAAAAGAATACAACAAGTTAATTGTGTGTTTATATATATGATATTTATATTAGAATTTTTTGAGCTGATTATAAGACGAAATATGTGATTTGTGGATAGAGATATTAGCTTATAACAATAGAGCAGTTTGATATAATTATATATCTTAATGTTTTATTTTTACTTTTTTAACTAAGAAATTAATATTGTGCTTGAATATAGAAGATATTTTCTGTTATTTGAAACTATAAAAAGTATTGTACTAATGCATCAAAAATAATTAATTCATACATTGTTTGTTGAATAGAAAAGTATATGAGTAATGAATGAAGGAGTTAAAGTTGAATGATAAAAAATATAGAAATGATACAAAGTATTTTTTTTAAAGCATATAAAGTATTTTTTACAGTGTTAGTTTTATCCCTTATTATTGTAGATAAACGAATAAAATATTTTAGTCCATTAAAGTGTTTTTATTCAAACGTTACTTTGGCATTAGTAGCAATAGTAATATTGTTAGGCTTATGCATGTTCAAAAAAAGGATAAAAGCTTTTGCAGACAAATTTACAACAAGGGAATGCTGGTTTATATTAGTGATAGCAAGTATGGTATTGTATGGAGTTCAGATGTATATCATATATAATATATATTATAAATCGGGTTGGGATTGTGGAGTAATTGCAGAGATGTCTGAAAAGGTTGCTAGAGGAGAATTATTTATAAGAGATAGTGCCCATTACAATGCGTACCTGTCTCAAAATCCTCATCAGGCATTTATGGTTTTTATTTTAACAATTATTAAAAAGATAAGCAATCATTTCGGTATACAAGATATGTATTATTTTAGTGTTATGGTAGGAACTTTATGTGTAAATATGACTTGTGTATTGATAACATTAGTTGTGAAAAATACTAAGGGTAGATACTATGCTTTTTGCACTTATGTGTCAGCTGCTATATTTTTAGCATTGTCTCCACAGAGTTCAGTACCCTATACAGATGTATATGTGATGGTAATTAATGTGATAGTAATTTATTTATATACATGGAAGGGAAAAACAGTTGGGGTTAAGTGGTTAGCAATTAGCATTATAGCTTTTATAGGATATTATATAAAAGCGACTGCAATAATCTGTTTTATAGCTATTGGGATCTGCGAATTTTTTAAAAGCCTTAAAATGGAGGTTCACATAGGAG
>CAJUAE010000014.1 GCA_910583965.1 uncultured Lachnospiraceae bacterium | reverse complement strand
TTCATAACTATTTGTGCCGCCAACTGAAAGGCGGCGGAATGGAGATTTATATGGAATATATGACATTTAGCGAAAAGAAGGATAAGTCCTACAAGTCCTATAGTATGGAACTGGCAGGACGTACACTGACAATTGATATTGGAAGGGTGGCAGCACAAGCAAATGGAGCAGCGCTTATGCACTATGGAGATACAACAGTGCTCTGTACTGCGACAGCATCGGATAAACCGAGAGATGGCATTGACTTTTTCCCGCTTTCTGTAGAATTTGAGGAAAAACTTTATTCGGTAGGTAAAATTCCAGGAGGATTTAATAAAAGGGAGGGTAAAGCAAGCGAGAATGCAATTCTTACAAGCCGTGTTATTGACAGACCAATGCGTCCGCTGTTCCCAAAGGATTATAGAAATGATGTTACTTTAAACAATATGGTAATGAGTGTTGACCCAGATTGTCGTCCAGAGTTGGTTGCTATGATTGGTTCCGCGATCGTTACGTCCATATCAGATATTCCGTTTGATGGCCCTTGTGCGACAACACAGATGGGACTTGTTGATGGGGAGTTTGTGGTAAATCCAAATCAAGAACAGTGGAAAAATGGTGATTTGCAGCTTACAGTTGCTTCTACAAGCCAAAAGGTAATTATGATAGAGGCTGGTGCGAACGAAGTGCCAGAGGACAAGATGATAGAGGCGATTTATCAATGTCATGAGATTAATCAGACAATTATCACATTTATTAATCAGATTGTGGCAGAAATTGGCAAGCCTAAGCACGAATACACAAGTTGTGCGATTCCAGAGGAAATGTTTGCAAGAATTAAGGAGATTGTTCCGCCAGAGGAGATGGAGGTTGCAGTCTTTACAGATGAAAAGCAGGTAAGAGAGGAGAATATCCGCAAGATTACTGAGAAGTTAGAGGAGGCATTTACAGACAATGAGGAGTGGCTTGCCATTCTCGGAGAAGCGATTTATCAGTATCAGAAAAAGACGGTTCGCAAGATGATTTTAAAAGATCACAAGCGTCCTGATGGTCGCGCGATCACGCAGATTCGTCCACTTGGAGCTGAGATTGATATTATCCCAAGAGTCCATGGTTCAGCAATGTTTACCCGTGGACAGACACAGATTTGTACGGTTACTACATTGGCGCCATTGTCAGAAGTTCAAAAGATTGATGGACTTGATGAGAATGAAACCGCCAAGAGATATATGCATCATTATAATTTCCCTTCTTATTCAGTTGGTGAGACTAAGCCGTCAAGAGGACCCGGAAGACGTGAGATTGGACATGGTGCTCTGGCAGAGAAGGCACTTGTGCCTGTGATTCCGTCCGAAGAAGAATTTCCATATGCGATTCGTACAGTATCTGAAACTTTTGAGTCAAATGGTTCTACATCACAAGGTTCTATCTGTGCATCAACGATGTCATTGATGGCAGCGGGTGTACCAATCAAGAAACCAGTAGCAGGAATTTCTTGTGGGTTGGTAACTGGAGAGACCGATGATGATTATCTTGTATTGACAGATATTCAAGGACTTGAGGATTTCTTTGGAGATATGGACTTTAAGGTTGCTGGAACAAAAGATGGTATTACAGCAATTCAGATGGATATCAAGATTCATGGATTGACAAGGCCGATTGTCGAGGAGGCAATTGCAAAGACAAGAGATGCCAGAATGTATATTTTGAATGAGATTATGCTTCCATGTATCAGCCAACCAAGACCGACTGTTGGCGAGTATGCACCAAAGATTATTCAGACAAAGATTGATCCAGAGAAGATTGGTGATGTCGTTGGACAAAGAGGCAAGACAATCAACACAATTATTGAGCAGACAGGCGTAAAGATTGACATTTCTGATGATGGTTTTGTGAGTATTTGTGGTACGGACCAAAAGATGATGGACAAGGCGTGCGAGATGATTAAAATTATTACGACAGATTTTGAGGCTGGACAGGTATTTAAAGGCAAGGTAGTTAGCATTAAGGAGTTTGGCGCATTTCTTGAGTTCGCACCTGGAAAAGAAGGTATGGTCCATATTTCTAAAATTGCAAAGGAGCGCATCAATCATGTTGAGGACGTGTTGACACTTGGTGATGTTGTTACTGTAGTGTGTCTTGGCAGAGACAAGATGGGACGTATCAGTTTCTCAATGAAGGACGTAGCACAACAATAATATATAGTGTGAAATTAAAATTTCACACCTCCTGATTTGTATGCCTGCCAAAGCGGGCAGATGGGAGTTCAGATTAATATAAGGGAGACTCTTTTAAATAAAGGGATTCCCTTTTTCTGTACACGGGTACCAAAGTGCACAAAATTTCTTTTTGTTGTCTTTATTATACCATAAATTCCAAAAATTTATGAGCATCATAAAAAAGAGTTGTGTGCATATGGGAATGTATATCTTGCAGATTTGATACAGAAAGGGATTCCAGCTTCCTTTCGGCATTATGATGAAAAGTTTGCGCCACAGAATACCATTTTGACATTAGATTATCCGATTTTTATAGATTTGATAGAATATCAAGGGATTGATTGCATCGACCGATATGTGAGAAGTATTGTGGAGGAACAGAGATTTTTATCTAAATTTGGAGAAGATTATGTACGAAAGGTACTACGAGATTATTGTGCTGATTATGAGGAGCTGCCAGAGAATATTGCAGGGATTGTCTTTGAAAATGTAATCAAACATTTGCTTGTTGGGAAGAAACTGACAGATAGATTACTTGAGACAGATTTGCAGAATATTTGTGAACAAGGTCATCAAGAAGATTTTATGAAAAGAGCAACGGATTTCGCAGAGGCATTTTTTCAACAATATTTTGCAGAACATCAAAATACCTTTTGACCCTAACATCATGATATTGGGTGTGAAAAGTAATATAAAAATGCGCATATAGTAATTGACGGACTATCAATGTTAACCTATAATAAAAAATAAAAGTTAACATTTGGAGGAGATACAGATGCATTTTATAGAACAATGTAAAGAAAAAATATATAATGGCGAGGATATAACACGACAGGAAGCAATTACGCTTGCAAAGGAACCATTGGAGGAGTTAGCAACAGCGGCAGATGAAATTAGAAAATATATGTGCGGAAATCGATTTGATATGTGCACCATTATAAATGGAAAGTGTGGAAAGTGTTCAGAGGATTGCAAATATTGCGCACAGAGTGTACATTATAGTACAAGCTGTCAGGAAAGTTATCCGCTTTTGCAGACAGAGGAATTGTTGGCAGGAGCAAAACAAAATGAGAATCAAGGGGTGCTGCGGTATTCGATTGTTACATCTGGAAAACGATTGAATGACCAGGAAATTGCACAGGTTTGTGATAGTATCAGTGTGATTCGCAGGCACACAAATATTCAAATTTGTGTGTCATTTGGACTTTTAAATGAAAAGCAGTTTACAAAACTTAAAGAAGCGGGAGTTTCAAGAGTGCATTGTAATCTGGAGTCATCGAAAAGGTACTTTCCCAAAATTTGCACGACACATACTTATGAGGAAAAAATTGCTGTGATAAATGCAGCAAAAAGTACAGGACTTAGTGTGTGCTCTGGTGGAATTATGGGATTGGGTGAGACAATGGAAGACAGAATTGATATGGCATTGGACTTGCGAAGATTGGGAGTGAAGTCTATTCCAGTGAACCTTTTAAATCCAATAATGGGAACTCCCTATGAAAAGAATCGTATTCTAACAGAGAAGGAATTTTGCCGCATTATTGCAGTTTTTCGGTTTATAATACCGGACGGAGATATTCGGCTTGCTGGTGGAAGATGGCTTTTGAAAGACAAAGGAGAGCGATGCTTTCAGAGCGGTGCCAACGCTGCAATCTCGGGTGATATGCTTACAACAGCAGGGATAACAGTAGCTTCTGACAAAAAGATGTTAGAGAAGTTAGAATTTTCCATTCTTAAATAAAAATTAATAATTTTTAAATAATTTTTAGAGAAATTTTAGAGGGTTTTGGTGTATAATATAATTTATGAAAAAATTGTAGTTAAGTGAAACCTTTTGGGGGATTAAAATGTCTAATATATAGATGGATATTTGTAGAGTTCATTAGGAATTTTTATACGCACGCATATCTATAAAAGGATTGTCAGCAAAGCTAATAGAGCTTGGCGCGAGTAGGGGATCTCTACTCGATTTTTGGGAAGAAAACAAGGCAGTAGGGAGATATACTATGGGGAATCAGGTACGACAGAATCAGGAGTTGGAACTGTGGGAAGTCGTTAACTCCTCTGGGAATAGAAATTCGTATTCTAGGAAGTCAAGAACTAGAAGACAAAATATGCACTCCAGCTATAAGGTGCAAAATAGAGGAGAGAATAAAGCACAGACCATTGATATTATACCACAGAGAACGCAAAGTATTAATAGGGCAAGAAATACAAGACAAGTTACAGTGAGGACAAGCATTAACAGCGTTGAATCAGCAAGACGAAACATAGTACAGTCGGATTTTGAGCAGGTGAGAATCACAAGAGCGAACACGGCAAGAGCAAGACAACTGCAATATCGAGAACCAGACAGAATCAGAGCAACCACTCAAAAAACGAAATCAAATGTAAAGACGAAAAAAGTAAGACATCGCGCCGCACTAAGCCAAGGTTTTGTTGTTTTGTGGATCACAGCAATGTGTGTGGCGATTGCTGTGATGGGAAAAACATATTATCAAAGTATGCATAAAACGCCAATAATTATAGGAAGTACAGAGAATAAGTCTTTATCAGAAGAAACGCTTGTCATGGAGGAGAAAGAAAAAAAGCCCCAAATTCAGGAGGACTTTCTGACAATCAGCGAATACAACCGTCCAGGGACAAAACTTGCAAAAGTCAACAATATATTTGTACATTATACAGCAAACCAAGGGACATCAGCAGCACAGAATAGAAGTTATTTTGAAAATCTTGGTGTGACGCATGAGCGTGCGGCGAGTGCACATTTTATTATTGGCTATGAAGGAGAGATTATTCAATGTATTCCTTTGGAGGAGGAAGCATATGCAGTGATAGAACGAAACCAAGATTCTATATCAATTGAGTGTTGCTATACTGCGGAAGACGGTTCGTTTACACAAGAAACTTATAATTCTCTTGTAGAAATGTTAGCATGGCTAACAGATAAGTATAATCTAAAACCACAGGATATTTTACGTCATTATGACTGTGGTGGAAAAAAGTGTCCTATTTATTATGTGGACCATGAAGATGCTTGGCAGAAATTGCTCTATGATGTGGAACATTATGTTTTATAAGCTTACAAGTTAAAATTCTCTATACATAACACACTTTTATTGCACCGGAATAATCCGAATAGATTGTTCCGGTGCAACCTTTTATGCACACAGGCACCCAAGTGAAATCAAGTAGTAATTTTCACTATTCCATTTTCTAAAATTCAGAATTTTTCAGACTTTTTATAACTTCCTGTGCATTAAATGGTTTTGTAAAAAATAGTTCGGCACCTTCTCTTAATGCATCCATAAGTTTATCTTTTTGACCAGCAGCAGAAATCATTGCAACCATTGCATTCGGATTATGTTCTTTGATTTGTCTGAGTGCTGTCACACCATCCATTACTGGCATCGTGATATCAAGAGTGACAATGTCTGGCTCCAACTCTTTATACAGTTCGACGCCTTCAAGCCCATTTGTCGCTTCGCCAATCACTTGGTAACCATTCTCATTGAGTAGATTGATCAAAACTTTTCTAATAAGAGAGGAGTCGTCCACAACAAGTACTGTGGGCAGTGTGCTGGAAACGTTGGTACAAAGCTCTGTCTTTTTTAGTGTTAAAGTGTGTGGATTGTTCCCAGGGACAAAATCCGCATCTGCTGAAATAATGAGATCAAACTCTGAGCCATCAATATATACAGGCATACAGTAAGCATTGCCCGATAGTTGTTGATTTAAATAAACTTCTGGCGGAACCATCTCGATAAAAATATCATCATCGCTCAGCACAGAGTCAAAAAGTCCATTGTTTAGATTGGCAAATTCGCAGACAGCATCATAAACTTCATCACTGCTTGTGACAGCGACTGTCTTTGCATAATTTTTGGCTAGTTTAATAATACCATCGAGTTCGCTGGTAGCACTAAAACCAAGAAAAATATTATAGTCACCGACAGATTTTTGACCTGCGAGCATACTGTAGGAATAACCTGAGGCTTTTTTCATTCGTCCAAAATAGAAATTGTTGGTGACAAATCGAGTGAGATTACGCATGACTAAACCCGCTAAATCTGTGATCATTGGATCGCGAACTGTGGCAAAGAGTGGAATGATCGACTCGAAATCATCATTTTTTACAGCCTCCAGTTCATCATCCGTAAAGCCATGTATTTTCTGGAAGTTATGGAGATGTTCTCTGATGGCTTCCATGGGTAAACCAATTGTGTCAATAAGCAATTGAAAATATTTCATTGCGAAATCGCCTTGCATACTCAGAAGTTTTGATACTTGAGTTTCTGTCAGATAGCCAAGTTCGATTGCAATGTCACCAAAACGGCGGTCTTGCTGTGTCTGCTGATGATTGATTTCTTCTGCCTGCTCATTTGTCAGCAGTCCTTCTGCAACGGCAATAGTTCCCAGTTTTACGCGGGTCTTCTGAATTTCCTCCTGAAAGGAGTCTCTCTGTTCAATTGTAATAACTGACTGTTCGACCAAATAGTTACTAAATAGTTGAATAAACATAACAATCTGCACCTTTCTTTGTTGTATTATCCGAGATGTCAGAAAAATCCACCTTATTGTTATTGTATTAAAAAAATGCAAAATAGACAACTATTATTTTGAAAAATTCAGAGAGTTCATAATAATTTATTTTTTTGTATTGCAGATAGATAATTTTGCTTTGTTTCGATACATAATAGTTGTATAATTTATAGAAAAGACTTTTAAAGTTTCATGGTGCAAAGGAAAGTCTAACAAGTAATACTATCAAGGGGGTAAAAAATAATGAATGAACAACAAAACGGACAGAGAAGGTATCGTGTTAATGAACCGATAAGGGGCGCAGAATTAGTATCTGAACAGATGTTAAAGAAATTTCGTAGAGAACTGGTAATAACCAGAGTGATGTGTATTATTACTTCATTACTTCTTATCTGTTTGCTTCTGGGCGGTGCTTATGTGTTGCGGCAGGTGCAACCTGTTTTGGAGCAGGCGACAGCATTGGATGTTGAAAATATCAATGAGACACTTGGTCAAGTAAAATCTTCGCTGGAAAATGTGGATTTACAACAAGCTGCAAAGACAATGCAACAAATGGCAGAGAAAATGGAGAATGTAGATTTGGAGGCATGGAATAACGCGATTGACGGGCTGGATACAGAGGAACTTTCCAAGACACTGGCAAATTTAAATGATGCAGTGGAAGCACTGCGCCGTGTGGAAGCTTCGATCAATTCTGTATTTGGCAGAAGATAGATTTTGTTTTGGCTGATTTTGATAAACAAGTGATTACTGTTCTCTTGTCTACTAAAGTAGTAAAAATTATGCGCCAAAATGCGTGTTCTTTCGCATTTTGTGTGCAAATATATTACTGTCTATGTTCTTAATGAACAAAATTATATCAAAATTAGATAGGGCGTGAATCGTAATAATGTGTGCGTGATAACGTTTAGGTCATTGGAAATAAAGTTTGACACGGTGCAATAGGATACGTATAATGGTCTATAGATGTGCAAAAGATTATGTATAAAAAACACGAAAAGTCTAATGAAAGATAGAAGGAGGGGCTTGTTATGGCAGTATTTAGTGGTTTGGAAGATATGGATGAGCTTGCCGAGAGAAAGAAGCATCAGCAGGAGCAAGAAATTGATGATATTATTCATATGCTCGACAGTAAGACGGAACATGGCGTGAGCCGAATAAAGGTAAATGTGTCTGATGAACAGCAAGAAGGAACCGTAAATACACAGTATCATCATGGACGTTGTGATGTGGGCAGCCCTTGGTCCAAAGGAACGATTAGAAATTTTGGATGCGATTAGGGATTAAAAAATAACGCAAATAAAAAAGTGAGGTACAGTTATGGCACTGAATAAGAAGCCTGTTCATGGCATGAAGGATATTATGCCAGAGGAAATGCAGATACGAGATTATGTGATAAGTGTAATCAAAGAGACCTATGGAAAATTTGGGTTTGCACCAATAGAGACCCCCTGTATGGAGAATATTGAGAATTTAAGTAGCAAACAAGGTGGAGAGAACGAAAAGCTAATATTTAAGGTATTGAAAAGAGGAGCACAGCTTAATCTAGAAACAGCAAAGACAGATGCAGATGTTGTTGATTTTGGAATGCGCTATGATTTGACTGTTCCACTAGTTCGATATTATTCTAACCATGCAAATGAACTTCCATCACCTTTTAAAGCGTTACAGATAGGGAATGTGTGGAGGGCAGACCGGCCACAAAAAGGCAGATATCGTCAGTTTATGCAGTGCGATATTGATATTCTTGGCGAGGAATCCAATCTCGCAGAGATTGAGTTGATTCTTGCGACAACAACAACGCTTGGTAGACTTGGCTTTCAAAACTTTGAGATTCGTATCAATGACAGAAAAATCCTAAAAGCAATGGCTGCTTACAGCGGATTTGATGAAAAAGATTACGATAATGTATTTATTATACTTGACAAGATGGACAAGATTGGATTAGAAGGTGTAGAACGAGAACTGCTTGAGGAAGGATATGACAGTACTGCTGTTGAAAAATATCTGGCATTTTTTAAGGAGTTGAATGTGTCAGAGGATACTTTGACATTTATGGAAGAAAAGCTTGCGGGAATCCTTGAGGAAGATGTTCGGACAGGATTTCGAGAGATTATAGAAAGTGTGAATGCTACAAAAGGAGACTATTTCAAATTGGTATTTGATCCGACACTGGTGCGCGGAATGTCCTATTATACGGGGACAATCTTTGAGATTGCGATGCCAGAACTTGGCGCACGCTGTGGAGGCGGTGGACGCTATGATAAGATGGTGGGAAGATTTACAGGAAAAGATATTCCGGCGTGTGGTTTTTCTATCGGATTTGAACGCATTATATTAATTTTGTTGGAAAATGGTTTTAAGGTGCCAAATTCGAGTAAAAAAGTGGCATATTTGATTGAAAAAGGGATATCAGGAAATGCACTTTGTGATATTATTGCAGAAGCACAGAAAGAGCGCCAAAACGGTACACAGGTATTGGTCGCACGCATGAATAAAAATAAAAAATTTCAGAGAGAACAGCTTACAGCAGACGGTTATGAGGAGATAAAACAGTTTTATAAAGAAGGATTAAAAAATTAGGCAAAATATGGGAACAAAAGCGAAAACAGTCAAAATAAAAAATCTGAAGAAGAAAAAAGCGCTTGCACTTGAGATTATAGAGCGATTGAAAGATGCATATCCGAACTCGGACTGTACTCTTGACTATAATGAGGCGTGGAAATTGTTGGTGAGTGTGCGTTTGGCGGCGCAATGTACTGACGCAAGGGTCAATGTGGTGGTAAAGGGGCTTTATGAAAAATTTCCAACAATAGAGGCACTTGCGGATGCGGAAGTTTCAGAGATTGAAATGATTGTCAGACCCTGTGGATTAGGACATAGCAAAGCGCGGGACATCAATGCTTGTATGAAGATGCTGCGAGATGAATTTGACAAAAAAGTGCCAGATGATTTTAAGGCACTACTAAAACTTCCGGGAGTTGGAAGAAAAAGTGCAAATTTGATTATGGGTGATGTGTTTGGAAAGCCTGCGATTGTGACGGACACACATTGCATTCGACTCACAAACCGCATGGGACTAGTTGACGACGAGAGAGAGCCAAAGAAAGTAGAGATGATTTTATGGGAACTTATTCCTCCAGAGGAAGGCAATCAGTTTTGTCATAGACTTGTGGACCATGGCCGGGAGATCTGCACTGCAAGAACCAAACCATACTGTGACAGATGTTGTCTAGCAGATATTTGTAAGAAACAAATTTAAAGGTGCTATGCGACAGTATATTTTCTTTGCATTGGTGACGCATAGAATTATATTGTCAGTATTGGTTCTGACAGAATCGTTTTTAGGTGATTGCGTGTACAATGCTTGTATTATAGAATAAGATTTCAGGTATACTAAGAGCCAGATTAACATCTCATTTCTGCAATTTGCATGTTCTAATTTGTAAGAGGTTTGCCCATATTTGTTCAATGTGGTTCTGCTACGCTCATTTATATAGAGTAAACCTTCTACAAAGTATGACATACATTTTACAGAAAGCAGATATTAAACAGACTCTAAAAAATAAAACAGGATGGGAATTTTATGCCAGAACAAGAAAAACTTATTTTTCATTCGATTTCGCTTGATGATAGAGATTGGATAAATGATAAACTAAAAGAAGATAACCTAAATGTTTGTGAATATACGTTTGCGAATAATTTTGTCTGGTCAAAAGTATATCATGTCGAGGTTGGCAGTGCTTATGGATGTGGTGTGATTAGATATAGAGGGCAAGAGAGTTATCAGTATTCTTTCCCATTTGGGAATGGAGACAAAAAAGCAGTGATTGAGCACTTGAGAAAGATATGTGCAGTGCATGGTCATAAATTGGATTTTTATCCACTTACAGAAACATGCAGACGTGAACTGATGAACTGGTTTCCTGGAATGTTTGAGATTTATACCAATAGAGATAACTTTGATTATGTCTATACAGTGGAAAAACTTTCTACATTAAGAGGAAAGAAACTACATGGAAAACGCAATCATATCGCGCGTTTTATGGATAAGGGTGACTGGCATTATGAACCCCTTACAGAAAAAAATATGGATGAGTGCCGGCGAATGGCGAGAGAATGGACTTCTCTGCGCACTGAGAAGTGGAATGAGAAGATGGCTTTAGAAATCGAAGTATTAGAAGTGGCATGTTCCAATTTTAATGCGCTTGGACTTTGCGGCGGTGTGTTGTACAAGGAGAATAATATTGTTGCATTTACAATTGGAGAACAGTTGAATGCAGATACTTTTGTGGTTCATTTTGAGAAAGCATTTCCTGACTTACAGGGTGCGTATCCCATGATTAACCAACAGTTTATATTGCATGAGGCACAAAAGTATCAGTATGTAAATCGTGAGGAAGATACAGGAGACTTGGGACTGCGCAAGGCAAAACTTTCTTATTATCCAGATTTGTTGATGAAAAAATATACTGCTGTGGAAAGTCAAGTTGTGTTTGCAGACGAAAGGCATAAAGAATATCTTATTGAATTGTGGAATCAATGTTTTGGAGATGATCGACAATATATTGAATTTTATTTAGAACATCGTTTTAATACAGAAAATATGTTTGTGATTTATGAGGAGAATCGTCCTGTTTCAATGGCAAGCCTGCTGCCAATACAAGTTACGATGCATGGAAATAAAGAAAATGCGCGTTATGTCTATGCAGTAGGAACGCTTCCCGCATACCGTAACAGAGGCTATGCATCAAAAATTATAAAACATGCTGCAAAAAGAATAAAAGAGCCATTAATATTACAACCAGCGGACAGAGACTTACAGGAATATTATGAGAAGCTTGGTTTTGTAGATGCTTTTGGTGAAAGTCCTTGTTGGATTTATGCTGGCAGATGTACTGAGGCAGCCAGTATTCCATCAATTCAAGAAAAGAGCTTACATGTTGCTGAAATAGTTTCTGAGCAAAGCGAATTGGATGCGCTTGGAAGTTGGTCTGTTTCTGATGCTAGTGAGAAAGATTATAAGATGGTTCGTGACACTGTGCTGGAAAGAGAAGGTTATGTGGAATGGGATGAGCAAGCCATTGCATATGCTATCAAAGAGAATCAGTTTTGTGGTGGAAGGACTCTTTTGCTAACCAGTACAGTAAGAGATGCCGAAACGCGGCGTGCAGTGCTGATGTACCGCATAGAAAAGGATAGTCTTCATATTATCGAAACAACACTCAATGATGAAGAATTGTATGAAATTTTGCCAGAGTTATTTTTGCACACAAAGACTACATGGGCATTTGAGCGAAATATGGGTGGAATGATACTGCTGCCAGAACATTTTTCAGATTGGGAGCACAAAGAAGGATATCTGGGATTAACATTGGGATAAAATATAATGTGCACATTCCCATGAAATATTATGCCATTTTGGGTATCTTCATCAGGTCATGTTGGTTAGCAGGAAATCAAAAATTTCTCCATCTTGATTAAAGTGTCTGTCAAAGCGGGGGAATGGGATTCGTATAAGTATATTTTAGATAAAAATACACAAAAAATATCAATAAAAATGATTGATTTTAACAATTCCCAAATAGAGAAATGTATGTTATGATAGGAAAAAGGCAATGAAAAGAACTAGTAATCGCATGAAATATTTCAGAGAGCTGTCGTTTGGTGCGAGACAACATAGGAAATGTGATGAACTCATCTTGGAGCTGTGTACTTGAAATATTATCTCAGCCGAGAAGAATTTCTATAAGTGGTGAGAAAAGTAGGGTGCAACGGAGGACCTGCCGTTATCAGGGGAAGGCATAATAGTGCTGAATGAGTGCACACTTTTATTATTTTTGTATGCTGATGTAGAGAAAATAAGTCATTATATGGCGCATCTGCGGCGCGAGTAGGGAAATAACCTTCCTTGATCGGTTTAAAGATATAAAAGTGTGAAGTAGAGTGGTACCGCGAGAGATTACATGGGAGTCTTTCGTCTCTACAACGGTAATGTTGTGGAGTCGGAAGACTTTTTCATCGTTACCAGACAAAAATGTTTAAGAATAAATATGGAGGAATGAGACATGGAGTATGCAAACAAGTACGATAAATCATATTTTTTGCCACCAATTTGTACATATGATTGGGTGAAGAAAGACGCGATTACAACACCACCAATTTGGTGTTCTGTTGATTTGCGAGATGGGAATCAGGCATTGATTGAGCCAATGAGTCTTGATGAGAAATTACACTTTTTTGAGATGCTTGTGGAGATTGGATTTAAGGAGATTGAGGTGGGGTTCCCTGCGGCGTCAGAGACAGAGTATGAGTTTATGCGTGCTTTGATAGAGCGCGATATGATACCAGAAGATGTGACTGTACAAGTATTGACCCAAGCGCGCGAGCACATAATTAAAAAGACTTTTGAAGCAGTCAAGGGAGCACCTCATGCGGTGATTCATCTCTATAATTCAACGTCAGTAGCACAGCGCGAACAAGTGTTTAAAAAGAGCAAAGAGGAGATTAAAAAAATAGCGACAGATGGCGCTGCGCTTTTAAAAAAGCTTGCGGAAGAAACAGATGGAAATTTTTCTTTTGAGTACAGTCCTGAGAGTTTCCATGGCACAGAAGTGGATTATGCAGTTGATGTATGCAATGCTGTGTTGGATATCTGGCAACCAACAGTAGACAAAAAGGCGATTATCAATATTCCAACTACTGTTGAGAATGCAATGCCACATGTGTTTGCTACACAAGTAGAATATATTCATAAAAATTTAAAGTACAGAGATGCTGTTGTATTGTCTGTGCACCCACATAATGATCGCGGCTGCGGTGTATGTGATGCAGAGTTTAGTATTCTTGCTGGTGCGGACCGCGTGGAAGGAACGCTTTTTGGAAACGGAGAGCGGACAGGAAATGTCGATCTTATCACTGTGGCAATGAACATGTATTCACATGGCGTTGACCCCAAATTAGATTTTTCCAATATGCCTGAAATCAGAGAGAGTTATGAACTTTTTACACGCATGAGAGTGCATGAGAGACAGCCTTATTCTGGCGATCTTGTATTTACAGCGTTTTCAGGTTCTCATCAAGATGCGATTGCAAAAGGAATGCAGTGGAGAGAGGAGAAGCAGACAGACAAATGGACAGTTCCTTATCTTCCGGTTGATCCAAAAGATGTAGGCAGAAATTATGATGCGGATGTGATTCGCATCAACAGCCAATCAGGAAAGGGTGGCGTCAACTATATTTTAAAACAAAACTATGGAATTTCACTTCCGTATGCAATGCGCGAGGAAGTGGGATATCTGGTGAAAGATGTCTCTGACCAAGAGCACAAGGTTCTTTCACCGCAGTGGGTTTATGACATTTTCTGTGAAAACTATGTGGATAATATGCCATTATTCCAGATTGGTGAATGTCACTTTAAACAAATAGATGGCATTATGGCGGAGGCGACAATTGTTTGTGGCGATAGGAAAACAACTGTAAAAGCGAATGGTAATGGGCGCCTTGACGCGGTGAGCAATACCATTAAACAGTATTTTAGTGTTAGCTATCAGTTGTCAGATTATGAGGAGCATGCACTCACAAAGGGTTCGTCTTCCAAGGCAATCGCATATGTAAGTGTCACTTGCAATGGTGAGAAATTCTGGGGTGTGGGTATGGATGATGATATTATCAAGGCTTCTATTCACGCACTTTGCGTCAGTGTTAATAAACTGCCACAGATACAGAACAATGAAGCTTATCAAGATGAGCGTATGATGGAGATTTTAAATTATATTCAGGCAAATTATCAGGCGATTGCACTCAGTGATGTCGCGGAGCATTTTCATTTGTCAGAACCCTATTTGAGCAAATATATTCATGAGAAATCAGGGAAAACGTTTGGAGATATTCTGATTAATATTCGTCTAAAAAAAGCAAAAACACTGCTGCGGAATGGAAATATGACAGTTGAAAATGTGGCGATGGCGGTGGGATATCCAAATGTAGAACACTTTAATCGTATTTTTAAGAAAAAGATGGGAATGACACCTGTTCAGTGCAGAAAAGGCGGTCAATAATTTATGCAAGAAGAAATTAGAAAGATACTTGCACAGTATGCAGAAGAACAGTACAAAGAATTTTCGGCAGGATTGATTCCTGGGGCAAAACCTTTAATGGGAGTGCGTCTGCCGAAAATAAGACAAATTGCAAAAAGCATTGTAGCTGATAAAAACAACAAATCAAGGTGGCGGGATGAGACTGCCACCTTTGATGGTGTTTATGAGGATTTATTTTTTGAAGAAATCATGTTACGCGGAATCCTTATTGGCTATGGAACGGCAAAAAAAGACATAACTTGTGAGGAAGGACTTGCCTGTCTAAAGGATTTTATCCCATATATTGATAATTGGTCCGTATGTGATAGCTTTTGTAATTCCTTTACCTTTGCCAATAGATATCGAGATGCAGTTTGGGCCTTCTTACAGCCCTACTTGTATTCAGAGCAGGAATTTAGCGTTCGAGTAGTGTTAATTTTACTTTTAAGTCAATATTTAAAATATGATGTGGATAATAAAAAGGTGCCAAGAAACAAAGCCATCTGTATGGCAGATATTGAGTTAACGCAGACAAATATGGAACATTCCAAACAGATAAAGGAACAATATCCTTACTTGGAAAAGATACTTTTGACATTAAACAGACCATTCTCACAAGGGTATTATGCCCAGATGGCAGCAGCGTGGTTGACAGCAGAAACTTTTGTGTGTTTTCCATATGAGACAAAACAGATGCTTGTGTGCAATTGCCAGATGGATGCTTGGACTTACAATAAAGCTTTACAGAAAATACGGGAATCTTTGAATCCTGACAAGGAAGTCAAGGAATATGTGAAAAGTCTCAAAAGGAGATGACAAATCCAGAAATAAATGGTAAAATTTTTGAGAGATTGGAGGAAGTATATGAGTAATTTTAAGGAAAACCTGTATGAGAAAAAAAGTTTTATTTATCAGATTGGCGAGGCGTATTATGCAATTGGCACCAATACATTTGCCAGAGTGACAGACACACAAGAACTTGACAATATGGAGCTGTTTCAGAATGCATTAAAGAAAAAGAATGATAGACAGATTGCAAAGTATCTGGAGAAACTTATGCGTATTGCCAACTCTTATCGTGTGGATGCAAGAGAACATTATAAGTTGCAGGAGAAACTTTTTCAGTTTATAGATGAGCTGGAAACAAAGGATAAATCAACTTTTCAAAATTTGCAGACACAGGTTTTTCAGTTTGACGAATTGACGGAAAAGTATCAATAATATTGCTACTGCCCACGCACCCTTTGCTTTTGGCACAGCTTAACTGATGAAAGGCGTAAACAACAGGATATTGTTTTGGAAATTTTTTCGTGCTGGAATAACTTGAAATAACATAGGATATTTGGTAGAATAATTTAGATATGTAGAATTGCAGGAAAGACAGGATGGGCAATAAGTATAAGTATGAGACATTTTATAAAACATTCTATCAGGCAGGAAATTTCTTTGATTTTTATTGCGGTTATGGTTGGAACTGTTATCTTTTGTTGGATTATTAATAGCAGTTTCTTGGAAAATTTTTATATACAAAACAAGAAAAATGCCATAAAGGATGCATATTCTAGGGTTAATGAAGTGGTGACAATCGGCGATATTTCATCGGAGGCATTCGATGTTGAGTTGCGGAAAATCTGTGATATGTATAATATTAGCCTGCTGGTGATTGATGCTGGTTCTAATATTGTGAAATCCAGCACAAGAGATGTCAATAAGCTGTTGCGCAGACTGTATGATAATTTTTTTGACCCAGATAAGGACTTTATCTATTTTGACGAAAGTGATAAGTACTATATGGGGACGGCGATGGATAAGTCCACAAATACGGAATATTTGGAGATGTGGGGGATTCTCAACAATGGAAATTTGTTTTTAATTCGTTCTCCCCTCGAGAGTATACGAGACAGTGTGAAACAGTCCAATCGTTTTTTGGCCTATGTAGGGATTACTACAATCGTGATTAGTGCAGTACTTATTTGGTTTATTACAACAAGAGTGACCAAGCCAATTATGGAACTAAAAAACATCTCAGAAGAAATGACAAAATTAAATTTTGAGACAAAGTATGAAAGCCGTGGACAGAATGAAATTGATCTGCTTGGAGAACATATCAATGCGCTTTCTGCTACTTTGGAGAAAACTATCTCTGAACTAAAAACGGCGAATAATGAATTGATGCGAGACATTGAGAAAAAAGAGCAGATTGATGAGATGCGCAAAGAATTTCTGTCCAATGTTTCCCATGAGTTAAAAACACCAATTGCATTGATACAAGGATATGCGGAAGGGCTGAAAGAATGTGTCAATGACGATGTGGAAAGCAAGGATTTTTACTGTGATGTCATAATGGATGAAGCTGGGAAAATGAACACAATGGTAAGAAAACTACTCGATTTGAATCAGCTTGAATCTGGGAAAGATGTGATTACCATGGAACGGTTTGATATTACAGCACTTGTCAATAATTTTATTGTATCCGCAGAGATTCTGATCAATCAGAGTGAGGTGCATTTACGGATAGATGATTCTGGACCAATTTATGTGTGGGCAGATGAGTTTAAAACAGAGGAAATTGTAAGAAATTTTTTTAGTAATGCAATGAATCATGTCAATGGAGAAAAGATTATTGAAATTAAGTACAGGCTGATTGAGGAAGCAGATAACAATAAGGTGCGAATTAGTATATTTAACACAGGCGAACCAATACCAGAGGAATCGCTACCACATATTTGGGAGAAATTTTATAAGGTGGATAAAGCGAGGACAAGGGAGTATGGCGGCAGTGGAGTAGGATTATCTATCGTAAAGGCGATCATGGAATCCATGAATCAACAGTACGGTGTTATCAATTATACCAATGGTGTAGAGTTCTGGTTTGAACTCGAAACCAAATAAACGGAGGTGTTTGTTTGAAGAAGGGGAAAGTGTTAGGGCTTATAGCCATGTCCGCTATGTTGATGACAGGATGTGTGGATGCTATGCCAGAACTTACAGCAGAACAGTCAGATATCATTGCGGAGTATGCGGCTGGGTTACTGCTAAAATATTCACCCAGATATCAATATAGAATTGTGAGTGAGGAGGAGTTGGCTGCTGCAGTTGCAGACAGACAGGAAGTTTCTGAGGTGGAGACAGAACCAGCTACAGAGACAGAACAGACGCAGTCACCAGCAGAAAATACACCAGAAGCGTCATCGGAGAATGCATCAACAGAACCAGAAAAAGAACCAGTGCAGATTCAGTTAGCGGAAGATATTGATTTTGCTGCAGAATTGGGGTTGGATGATTTGATTATTCGATACCAGTCTTTTGAGGTGTGTAGTTCATATCCGCAAGATAGTACTGGATATAGTGTGGATGCTGCAAAGGATAAAAAATTATTGATATTGCATTTTGATTTGGAAGGTCTGCCAGAGGAAGATGTAAATTGCAATTTTTTTGACTGTGATTTAAAATTGCGTGTAACTGTTAATGATACAATTTCTGCTTCGGCGCTCAATGCAATGCTTCCCAATAATCTTATTACTTATATTGATGTGGTGGGAGCAGGGGATATGGTTGACGTGGTGGCAGTGGCAGAGATTAATGATATGACAGAGGCGGATATTCAGTCTATTGTATTGCAGGCATCAGCAAATGGAAATACTTGCACAGCAAAACTGAAGTGATTGTATTGTAACATATATTTGTTGAAAAAATGAAAAATTTTCTGAAAATATTTGTAATTAATCTTATATATATGTTATAATTGATGGCAGATACGTACTCTGCAGGACAGGGATAAAAAGATATTAGCATAAATATCTTGTAGAATGGAGGTTTAATATGGAGACTAAGATTCTCTTAGAGAACGGAACAAATGAGTTGGAAGTATTGGAATTTGTGGTGGATGGAAATTCCTATGGCATTAATGTGGCAAAAATTAGAGAAATTATTCCTTATTCGCCCGTGACACCTGTACCAAATGCGCATCCGAGCGTAGAAGGTATTTTTATGCCGCGTGATGCGATGATTACAGCGATCGATCTGCGCAACTGTTTACAGCGCGGACAGTCTCAGCCAGGTGGGTTATTTATTATCACAAGTTTTAATAAACTTGATATTGCGTTTCATGTTGATTCCGTGATCGGGATTCACAGGGTTTCATGGGTTGATATTATTAAACCAGGAGCTACAGTGACAACTGCGGAAGATGGTATCTCTACAGGTATTATCAAAATAGATGGAAAATTGATAATCATTCTCGATTTTGAGAAAATTATTACAGATATTAACCCTGAGACGGGATTAAAAGTGACTGAAATTGAAGCGTTAGGTGAGCGGGAAAGTGTTGAAGTACCAATTTTAATTGCAGAGGATTCATCACTGCTTCGGAAGCTTATTATTGATTCTCTTAAGAAAGCTGGATATGATAATATTATCAAGGCTGAGAATGGTGAGGAAGCATGGGAATACATAGTAAAGTGCCGAGATGCTGGAACGCTAGAGCGAGATGTACATCTTTTGATTACGGATATCGAGATGCCTCTTATGGATGGACATCGCTTGACAAAACTTGTGAAATCAGATGATGCAACGAAACATATACCAGTGATTATTTTCTCCTCCCTTGTCAATGAGGAAATGAGAAGAAAGGGTGAAGAACTGGGTGCAGATGCACAATTGTCAAAACCTGAGATTGGAAATCTCGTGAAAGTAATCGACCAATTGCTTGCAAGATAAAAAGGATAGAGCCGGGATTTATGCCCGGCTCTATCAGTGAGGAAGTGGCATGGATAGAACAGAAATCAGCGAAAAACAGAAGATACTGGAAGATAGCATTGCGGATGCAGATATGGTACTTGTGGGCATTGGAGAGGAATTTAATGAGAGCTTTGGAGATATTGGCAATTTTCCACATTTAATGTCTGCGCTAGAAGAAGTTGATATTGACCAAACCCTTGAATGGACAGTGCCTTTTTTGGAACATCGTTTTCTGATTGAGCATAATGAGGGTAAGTTGATTAGTGCGTACAGAAAATTATATGAACAGATTCAGCAAAAAAATTATTTTGTGATTACAACTTGCATTGATGAAAATATTAAGAAAGTGGCGTTTGATACAGAGCGTTTAGTAGAACCTTGCGGAAATTATGAGATGTTTCAGTGCAGTGAAAAGTGCTGTAGTGAATTGTATCCTTCTAAGGATTTTTCTGATTTGGTTCAGCAGGCGATTTTTGATAATGTAGGTCTGGATTCTCTTGAGATTCCAAAATGTCCTATCTGTGGTAAAGCGTTAGCTTACAACAATATATTGTGTGAGCAAAATTATGTGGAAGAAGGATATCAGAAGCAGTGGGAGAAGTACACAAAATGGTTACAGGGAACATTAAATAAAAAATTATGCATTCTTGAACTTGGCGTGGAACTAAATTTACCAAGTATTATTCGATGGCCTTTTGAAAAAGTGGCCTTTTATAATCAAAAGGCAAGTTTTTTTAGAGTAAACGAATCACTGTATCAAATGACAGAGAATTTGAGCGACAAAGGCGTTAGTATCGCTAAAAATGCGGTGGACTTTTTGCTGGAATGCAAATAGAAATAGTTTTTGAAATTTTTCTTGTAACGTTGGTGCAGAAAGGTTTCAAGAGTCTATTAGATAAAATATGGAGGGGAATTGTCATGAACTCAGAGGAAAGTTATCTGGACAGTTTGCTAAGAAATATTTTGAATCCTGAGGCAGCAGAACCAGGGAAAGACAAAACACAGATAGATACTGTCGCGGAAGAACAGGCGATACAGAAATCACAATTAGAGGAAACAGAGACAGACAAAACAGAATCAATGACGGTGAATCTGCAATTGCTGGATATACCTGAGAATTTGACAGAGAAAAAAGAAACATCAGTTCTAGAGGGTGTAACAGATACTTTGGAGAAACCTTCAATAGTAGAAGGGATAACAGAAGAATTGTTGATTCCAGAAAAAGTATCAGAAGATGCAGAGGAAACAAATCTTTTAGAAGAACCTTTATTGTCAGAAGACCTACCAGATAGTTTGGAAGAAACAAATTTTTTGGAAGAAATACAAAAACCAGAAGAAGTGCCAGCAATTACAGAAGAAATATCATTACCAGAAGAAATGGTGGACGCTTCAGAGGAATCTCTTATTACAGAAGAAACGCAAGTATTAGACCTTCCAGAAGATTCTTTGTCACAACTATTTGAAGACCTACCAGAAAATATGGAGGAAACAAATCTTTTAGAAGAACCTTTATTGTCAGAAGACCTACCAGATAGTTTAGAGGAACCCTTATTATCGGGAGAACAATTAGAAATATCAGAAATCCCAGAGAAATCACCACAATCCGAAGAAGTGGTTGACTTATCTGAAGAAGGAATCAATGATTTAGAAGAAACATCCATATTGGATTTGACAACCGATATTATAGATACAAATGTTATTGAATCGGCAGAAAACACAATGGCTGAGGGAGAAATTCAAGAGATAAAGCAGTCTGTAATAGAAGATGAGAGCGATCTTGAGACAGAACTGCTTGCTGTGGACCAGTTTGAGACAGAAGAAGTAGCAACAATGGACACAATCGATACCAAGGAAATAAACGCAGAAGAATCTGCCCTCGCAACAGAGGGGCCATCGGATTCTGGAGGAGAATTTAGTTTGGAGGATAAAGAGATGCCGGAATCAGATGATGATCTTAAATTGGAAGACATTGAGATTCCTGAGTTGTCTGACTTGGGAGTTTTTCAGGATAATGAACTGAATTTAGATGGACTGGAAGATGCAATTCAGTCTGAGACAGAACTTGAGATGGCAGGAGAGTTAAATATTGATGAACTGGGGATTGACAGTGAAGATTTGACAATGCCTATGCCGGATTTTAATATGTCTGACTTTAATATGCCGGATTTGGAAATGCAGGAAACAGAGGTATTGAGTAGTTCTGAAAAAGATTTAGATATAAGTATTCCTGATATTTCAGAAAGCTCTGACATTCTTGGTGAGAGTGACAATTCCATCAATATGGATGACAACTTAGAAGATGTACTTAATATGCTTGATGACGACGCGGAACTTGCAGAAATTAATGATATGCTCAAAAAGTCAGACAACAATGAGCCAATACAAGATGACATGATGGATTTGTTGAATCAGATGGCTGACGACGAGGCTGCGTCTGTTAATGCGGGACTTAATCACACAGATGAAGATGATGGTGGAGTACCACTTCCAGTAATTCCGCAGTCTGTGTTAGAGGAGACGAAGACAGAAGAAAAAATAGAGCATGATGAGAGTAAAAATTCAAAGAAGGCATCTGCGAAAAAGAAAAAGAAGAATAAGGAAACAGAAGATGCAGAGGTAGAGAGCAAAAAACAACCAGGAAAACTAGGTAAATTCTTCAATATGCTAACGGAAGATCTTGTGCCAGAACCAACAGAGGAAGAACTTGCGGCTGAAAAAGAAGCGAAGAAGGCAAAGAAGCAGGAGGAACAAACCAAGAAGGAAGAAGAAAAGCTTGCCCAAGAAGAAGAAAGGAAGGCAAAAGCAGAAGAAAAGGCTGCTGCAAAAAAAGCAAAGCAGGAAGAAGCAGCGAAAAAGAAGCAGGAAAAGAAAGCGCAAAAAGAGGCGAAGAAGGCAAAACAGGCTGAAAATGGTGCAAACAAGCGTATTCCACCTAAAAAGATTGCGGTGGTTGCTGCGTTTGGGGCTTCTGTAGGTGGAGCGGTGCTTGTTGCCACAAATGTTCTTTCAACACAAGGATTTCTTCAAACAGCACGCAATGCATATTATGAGCAGGATTATAAAACTGTGTATCAAGCTACTTATGGCATGGAACTTGCTGGAAAGGAAACAGAGAGTTTAATCAAGAAAAAGAGTGAGATCATATATAAGATACAGAGAAAGTATGACTCTTATCAGAATAATTTGAAAATGGGACGTGAGTTAGAAGCGTTGGATGCGTTGCTTCAAGGGCTTTTGGTTTATGATACAATCAATACAGATGCAGAAGCGTATGAGGTGACAACAGAGGTGGATGAACTCAAGACAATGATTTGTAGTACTCTTGAAACAAAATATCATTTGGATGAGACACAGGCAAGAATTTTACTTAGCAATGAAGATCCATTAACATACACAATCGCATTAAATGATGTCATAACACAGAATTAGGATATCATTTAAGGATATCCTTTTTGGCACAGGAAGGACGAAAGTACGTATGATAGCAATTATTGATTATGATGCTGGCAATATTAAAAGTGTGGAGAAAGCGTTGACAGCGTTAGGACAAACGGCTGTGATTACAAAAGACAAAGACATAATACTCCATGCAGATAAAGTGATTCTTCCGGGAGTGGGCGCGTTTGGAAAAGCGATGGAACGAATTAGAAGTTATGGATTGGATACGCTGATTTATGAGGTGGTTGCAAAAGATATCCCTTTTCTAGGAATTTGTTTGGGATTGCAGTTGTTGTTTGACGCTAGTGAGGAAGCACCAGGAATCCCAGGGCTTGGAATCCTACATGGAAAAATTCGAAAAATTCCAGACAATGCAGGATGGAAAGTGCCACAGATTGGATGGAATGCGTTAACATTCCCAAACAGCGGAAGACTTTTTCAGGGAATTGCGAAGAATGCCTATGTGTATTTTGTGCATTCCTATTATCTACAAGCAAAAGAACCCGAGATTGTAACTGCTACGACAGAGTATGTAGTCGATATTCATGCATCTGTTGAGAAAGGAAATGTATTTGCTTGTCAGTTTCATCCAGAAAAAAGTTCTGAAGTAGGATTACAGATACTGAGAAATTTTGTGACACTGTAAGTAAGTCTATGGGTGGTAAGCAACTTATTTGTATTAGTGATGGGGTCAATCCTTATCTGATATACTGGCGGCGGATTGCAAAGGAATGTTATTATGCTACGCATGATGTGCGTTTCGCAGCAAGAATATCATAGGTGTTCTTGAAATACAAAAAATGAGGAAAACAATGATTACAAAAAGAATTATTCCGTGTTTGGATGTGAATGATGGACGTGTGGTTAAAGGCGTAAATTTTGTTAATTTAATTGATGCGGGAGACCCCGTGGAGATTGCGGCGGCTTATGATAAAGCAGGCGCGGATGAAGTGGTGTTTTTAGATATTACAGCATCATCGGACAATAGGGCGACAAAGGTGGACATGGTTCGCAGAGTGGCAGAAAAGGTATTTATTCCGTTTACAGTTGGTGGAGGGATTAGAACCGTTGAGGATTTTAAGGTGATATTGCGAGAAGGCGCAGACAAAGTAGCAGTAAATAGTGCAGCAATTATGAATCCATCACTGATTAGTGCCGCAGCAGATAAGTTTGGCAGTCAGTGTGTTGTTGTTGCGATTGATGCAAAACGGCGTGCTGACAATAACGGCTGGAATATTTATAAAAATGGTGGTCGTATTGATATGGGAATCGATGCTGTAGAGTGGGCAATTAAAGCAAGTGAACTGGGGGCAGGAGAGATTTTACTTACAAGCATGGACTGCGATGGAACAAAAAATGGTTATGATATAGAACTTACTAGAATGGTTTCTGAAAATGTTTCTATACCAGTGATTGCATCGGGAGGAGCTGGCAAATTGGAACATTTTTATGATGCCTTTGTAGAGGGAAAGGCGGATGCAGCATTGGCAGCGTCTCTTTTCCATTTTAAAGAACTTGAGATAAAAGAAGTGAAAGAATACCTAAAAAATAGAGGAATTTCTGTAAGAGTGTAAAATTTAAGACAGCAAATTGAAATTAGATTTCAAAAGCTGTCTTAAATGCAGGATAAAGATATGAAAGGAGAAAAAATTATGGCAATGTTGACAGGAGAGTGGTTGGATGCAATGCAGGAGGAGTTCCAAAAGTCGTATTATAAGGAACTATATCAGTTTGTAAAGGAGGAGTACGATAGCACACTTGTATTTCCGCCTGCGGATAATATTTTTAATGCAATGCATTTCACACCACTAAACAAGGTGAAAGTACTCTTGTTGGGACAAGATCCTTATCACAACGTAAATCAAGCACATGGACTGAGCTTTTCGGTGCTTCCAAGCCAGACAAAGTTACCGCCTTCTCTACAAAACATTTATAAGGAATTGCAGGAAGATATGGGCTGTTATATACCAAACAATGGCTATTTGAAAAAGTGGGCAGATCAAGGCGTATTGCTTCTAAATACAGTTTTGACAGTGCGTGCACATCAGCCAAATTCACATCAGGGTAAGGGATGGGAAAAGTTTACAGATGCAATTATTCAAACAGTCAATGCGCAAGATAGACCGATTGTATATCTGCTTTGGGGAAAACCAGCACAGCGAAAGATCCCAATGCTGACCAATCCAAAACATCTGATTTTGAAAGCAGCACATCCAAGTCCATTGTCCGCACACAACGGATTCTTTGGATGCAAACATTTTAGCCAGGCAAATGACTTTTTAAAAGCAAATGGCGTGGAGCCAATTGATTGGCAAATAGAGAATATTTAGTTATTGTTCAAACAGGACTTAGCATTTTACTACGAAACCTATATGAAAACATACTGTCAACAAGTAAAAATCCATTTGCGAAGCAAATTTTGCATGGATTTTTACCTGTTACTGGAATGGAGTGGACAGTAATAATATAAAAAAAGTGCTATAACAATCCTTTAGACAAAGGAGTCGTTTACAAATTTTAGTAAAATATAACATAATTTATGCTTTTTTGTAGAAAAAACATGGATTAAAACACAAAGAATATAGGTTATATTTCACAAAAAAAGTGTGAAAAAGAGGGATTGTCAACTTTGCCTGTAAAATCATAATAAGGTAAGCTATTGACAAACTTTTTCAATGTAAGTATAATTAAATAGTCATTTGACATAAACTTACTTTAGTATATTAAAGCGAAAGCTTATGTCGGGAATAGTAAGTGAAAGCAACAGTTTAGTCAGGTCAGCACATTTGAAGTGTTGACTGTATACGAGAGCAGTGGCTGTAGACGAGGTTTCTATCGACCTTGTACATAAGTGGAGGCATCGGAACTGTTACAAAGTTAAGTGCAGTGGACAATGGCGTTCAGAGGCACTTTTTTACTTTTTGTGTCAATTGACAGATCAAGTTAGGTTTTACCTTACTAGTAGGTTAAAACATATTTATTTTTTAAGGAGGTAAAAAAGTATTATGAAAAACAGAAAAAAAGTTCTTGCTGTTTTACTAGCGGGAACAATGGTTGCCGGTTCTTTGGCAGGCTGTGGATCTAAGGGCGGTTCTGATACACCAGCTACAGATACTCCTGTAGCGGAAAATAATAAAGATACAGAACAGGCAGATACAGAGGCAGCAAATTCAGAGGAGACAGCGACAGAAGAAGGGGAAGAAGAAGTTTCTGTAAAGAGCATGGCGGAACTTGCTGAGATGGAATATGACGATCGTTGCACATATCTGTATGAGCAGAATCTTGGCGAGTTTTACGAAATTTATCAAGAGGCGAAGGCTGAGGTGAATGATCTTTCCAAACGATATGCTATGATGGCGATTGCTGAAGCAAAGCTTTTGGAATCTGGTGTATTGAATCCACAGACTGCACAGGGCGGCTCCTATGCGATATCAAGAAGGGTTCCAAATACCGAGACAACAGTATTGTGGGGAAATGATGAGTATAGATATCACAATGTGCTTGTGACAACAGAGCTGATAAAAACGGCGGACAGAGCAGAGATGAGACAGAAGTGGGCAGAGCTGCGCGGGTCAGGAACTTATCTAGAATGGGCAAAAACATATCTTGCAGAAAAAGGATATGAATTGAAAGATTCCTATGCAGCACACTGGTTCGGCTCAGACCCAACTACATGGGATATTCTTTCCACAAGCCAGACGGTTGACAGCTACGCAACAGTAAATACATATGATGGTCTGTTGGAGTATGATTGTGAAAATGTACAGCAGCCTGCTTTAGCGACGAGCTATGATGTGTCGGAT
This sequence comes from uncultured Lachnospiraceae bacterium, assembly GCA_910583965.1. Classification (GTDB taxonomy): domain Bacteria; phylum Bacillota; class Clostridia; order Lachnospirales; family Lachnospiraceae; genus COE1. Next base: position 26,763 of record CAJUAE010000014.1, on the reverse strand, counting down.
GATGGACTGACCTACACCTTCCATATTCGTGAGGGCGTTGACTGGGTTGATTCACAGGGCAGAAAGGTTGCAGATGTCAAGGCAGATGACTGGGTTGCAGGATTTCAGCATATGATTGATACAAACGGTGGACTAGGCGATTTGGTTGATGGTGTTGTTTTAAATGCATCTGGATATATCTCAGGTGAAATTACAGACTTTTCACAGGTTGGTGTAAAGGCGATTGATGATTATACACTGGAATATACATTAGAGGAACCACTGCCATATTTCCCAACCATGCTCTGTTACAATGTATTTGCACCGCTTAGCAGAGATTACTACACATCACAGGGGGGTAAGTTTGGCGATGAATTTGATAGTTCAGCAGCAGATTATACCTATGGAAAGTCTCCGGACAATATCGCATACAATGGTCCATTCCTTATTACAAATTTTACTTCTAAGAACGTGATTGCATTTAAGCAGAATGAGTCTTACTGGAACAAGGACAGTATGACAATCAAGTCTATGTCGTGGCCGTATGAAGATCAGTCTGATGCTACTAAGATGTACAATGATGGTAAGAGTGCTACTTTGGATCATGCTCCTTTAAATACATCAGAGGTAGAATCTGCAAAAGCAGATGGATTGTTTGACGAATATGTATTTATCAGTGATACGAATGGATCGACATTCCCAATGTACTATAATTTATACCGCACTGCGTATGCAAACAGCAATGATGAGACAAAAGTGGTATCTGTTCTCACAGATGAGGAAAAGGATCTGGCAAATGCTGCCCTTGGAAATGCAAACTTCCGTTTGGCGATATCCTTCTCTATCGATAAGGCAGCAAGACAAGCACAGCGCGTAGGTGAGGATCTTAAATATGGAAGACTTAGAAATACCTATGTGCCAGGAAATTTTGTGACACTTGAGAATGAAGTGACAATTGATATTAATGGAACAGAGACATCATTTCCTGCTGGCACTGTTTATGGTGAGATTGTTCAAGCACAGATTGATGCGGATGGAATTCCTATCAAGGCTTTTGACAAATCAGCAAATGACGGCATAGGCAGTAGCGATGGATACGATGGATGGTATAGCCCAGAGAATGCAGTTACATTCTTGAACAAGGCGATTGAGGAGTTAGCAGCACAGGGTGTTGTGATTGATGAGGAGCATCCTGTTCGTCTGGAACTTCCATATACATCTAGTATTGAGTGGGTAACCAATCAGGCAAATGCTGTAAAGCAGTCTGTTGAAAGTGCTCTTGGCGGTAAAGTAGAACTTGTTCTTGCTGATGGAGCAGACAGCAACGAATGGTATTACACAGGATATTATACAGACTACGGATATGAGGCAAATTACAATGTCACAGATGTGTCTGGATGGGGACCTGACTATGGTGATCCTGTGACCTACCTTGATACATTTTTACCTGATTATTCAGGCTATGTTACAAAGAGTCTTGGTATTTTCTAATACACTATTGCTGCTAGAAACGACTTTGGTCATTTCTAGCAGCAGAATTGAGTAGGGAAGATTGATCTTCCTTATTCGTGCGCCGGACGCGGACAGCTTTTGCTGCATAGTTTTTCTCCGCGTCCGCGTGCATAAAAAGTGGATAGTTTGCGCTTGCGCCCAAACTCGCAGATGAAGCAAGAATGGGAGATTGATATGGCTAAATATTTATTGAAACGTTTATTTCACGGATTATTATCTGTGATTGCGGTCGTGATACTGATTATGATTATGATCTATTCCCTGCTGGACCGCAATCTGATCTTTGCATCAGATCCAGTATATACCAAGCAGCAGAATAATCAGAAGATAACTTACAAATATCAGAAATGGGAAGATTATGGTTATCTGGATTATGTAACTTACTCCGATTATTTGAATATTCTGATTTCGAGCGGAGAAATTGATGAGGAGACGAGATCCGCAGTAGTTGGATTTGGAAGAACTCCTGAGAAAGATTCAGATCTTGTAAAAGAATATGTAGAAAAATTTACAAAGTATTATAAATCACAAGGCTATACAGTTGAGCGGCTAAATGCTGTGCTAATGGGAAAAAAGAAAATTGCTAGTGGCGGACAGCAACAGCTTTTTGCTTATAAGGATATTCCGTTGATTTCTCGTGTGTGGAAATATTTTAGTGGAATATTAAGTATTGACAATATTAATAAAATTGAAAATGATGTGGGAGATCGCGGGATTTCCTTTACTTTATATGATCCTGTTTACGGCGGGGAAACTTTTTCACCTGCTATTATTGGAAATGGAACCATACATAAGTATTTGCTTTATTGCGATTCCAAATTTCCATTTATTCATCAAAATATTTTGAGTATTCAGCTAGGAACTTCCTACTCTGTCAATACAGGAGTGGATGTATTTACAACGATGACAAAAACACAAGGATCGTTTATCACTTCTACGGTCACTTATCCAACTGGCTTGGTGGAGGAGAGTGCAGACGATTTGCATTCGGCTACATATTTGGCAGATTCGCTGCATTCGAGTTTGGTATATGAGACACGATATACAGATGACTATACAGCAGTTGGCACAGTAAAAGGTGGTTTATCTAAGATGGGATATTCTTTCCTGATAGGTATTATCGCAACAGTTTTGGCGTATACGCTTGGCGTACCACTTGGAATTGCGATGGCGAGAAAGAAGGACAAGCTAATTGATAAAATTGGTACATTGTATATTGTGTTTATCATTGCAGTTCCTTCATTAGCTTATATTTTCTTGTTTAAGGCAACGGGTGGTAAATTAGGATTTCCAACTACGTTTGATATGGATACAGCCAATAAACTTGTGTATGTGCTGCCAATTATTTCGCTTGCTCTGCCACAGGTCGCAAATCTGATGAAATGGCTGCGTCGCTATATGATAGACCAGATGAATTCGGACTATGTAAAATTTGCAAGAGCCGGTGGACTTTCTGAGAATGAAATTTTTACAAAGCATATTTTGAAAAATGCGTCAATTCCAGTTATTCACGGAATACCAGGAAGTGTTTTGGGGTGTCTGACAGGTGCGATTATCACAGAGCGTGTATATGTTGTGCCAGGTGCAGGTAACTTGCTGACAGAGGCGATTAATAAATATGATAATGGTGTAATTGTCGGGGTTTCTTTATTTTATGCAGTATTGAGTGTCGTGGCGATTATTTTAGGTGATGTGTTGATGTCAATGGTAGATCCTAGAATTTCTTTCTCAAGCAAGGATCGATAACTTTATGATTACTATTTACGGCTGAAAGCCGCTCATAGCAACGATTCGGGGCGATATTTGAAGTTTTGCTTCGCAAAGCACCCCTCACTGCTCAAACATGTTTTGTGCCAGACATGGAAATGAACAGCAATCAGAGAAAGGTAAGGGATAGAATGAATGTAGATTTTAAAATGGGTAAGTATGTCAACGTAGAAGTTGCGGATTTAAAAGAAAATGACCCAACAGAAGGAATGTCAGATGAGGAATTATTTGCTGTAGTGAATCACAGCGACTTAGAATCAGAAAAAATTACGGCACCAAGATATTCTTATTGGCACTCTGTTTTTCGGGTATTTTTCCGAAAAAAGATTAACATTGTGATGTTGGGATTGCTTGCAGTTATTGTGTTGATGGCATACTTATATCCAGTATTTGTAGAATATGACCGATATGGAAATTTATTAAATGCTTCCGCAAAGCATTTGACACCTACTGCGGCGTTCAAACAGTTTGGATATAATATCCATTGGGTTTTGGGAGCTGGCGCGGCTGGTCAGTCTACTTTTGATGCGATTTGGTATGGTTCTCAGATTTCGATTTCACTGGCATTGATTGTCGCGTTGATTAATATGTCAGTTGGGGTTGTGATTGGTGCGATCTGGGGATTTTCTAAGAAGGTGGATAATGTTATGATGATTGTGTATAACATTATTGCAAATCTTCCTTATATTTTAGTAATTTCTGTAATGGTTATGATATTTACGGCGGGTTTTTGGACAATGGTGTTTGCGATGACTGTGACAGGATGGTTATCAATTGCGTATTTTATACGTACACAAGTTGTTATTATCCGTGACAGGGAGTATAATCTAGCATCGAGATGTCTTGGAACCTCCACACTTCGGATTGCAATGAAAAATATTCTACCGTTTATGACTTCTGTTGTTGTGACACTTGCAGCAACAGAGATACCTTCTTATATTTCTTATGAAGTGTTCCTTGCTTATATTGGAATGGGGCTCAAGGAAATGTCACTTGGTAGGTTAATCTATGAAGCTGAGAGCGCAATGCTGACACCTGGATGGGGCTTTGAGTTCTGGAGTCCAGTTGCGGTTGCTTCGATTATTACAATTGTTTTGTATGTGGTGGGACAGAATCTTGGTGATGCATCTGACCCTAGAACACATATGTAGAAAATGCAACGTAATATTTTCTAAAAAAATGAATGCAGAACCATGTTGCAGATGATATCACAAGAATGGTTGTACAGTTCCAAATAAGAGGAAGGTAGAATGGAAGATAAAAAGGTATTATTATCAATCAAAGATTTGGAAGTGAAATTTCGTGTGCGTGGAAAAAAATTGACTGCTATTCGCGGCGTTTCACTTGATATTTATGAGAATGAGTCAATAGCGATTGTTGGAGAGTCTGGTTCTGGCAAGTCTGTTTTTACAAAAACATTTGCAGGAATGCTTGATAGTAATGGATATATTGACAATGGAAGTATTATTTTTAACGATGAAGATTTGGCGGATACAATTGTTCGCAAGACTTCTGTTTCTAAGAAGATGATCGATTATACGTTTGAAAAACTGAATGCGTATTCGCAGTTGGAATTGGGAGCAGAAATTTATAAAGAGATAGAAGCTTTGAAAGCAGAACATGTCAAAAAGGCAAGCATTAGTGTAGAGCAGAAAGAACAGAGCGATAAAGAGATTGCTGAACTTGGCATAAAAAAGACAGAAGTATTTAATTTAAAACAGACATTGGACCCAAAGACAGAGAGGGCAAAAATAAAAGAACTTTCTCAATCGATAAAGCAGATGGAAAAAGAGATTAAAAAGTTGCTAAAAGACAGAGCTGCAATGGAAGTATCTGCAAAAAAACGGCTTGAGAGTGATACAGCCTATATCAATCAATATAACTCGGATATGGCCGCACTGAAAGCTAAATATGATGCGGCGATTAAGGGAAGTATTCGTCAAGAGACAAAGGAGCGCAATGAAATTCTTGCAAAAGAAGTGTATCTCTCTATTGGCAGATATAGTTTTCACAAGCGCGTACAGATGTTGTTTAAGTTTTTGGCAGCATTTAAAGCCGCAATGAAAATAGGAACAGATTTGTCAGATAATATACACAGAAATACAGTTTTTGATAAGGTGGCTTTCCGCGTAAAATATCTTGACGAGACATCCGATAAATTGCATGGCATTTGCGTGTTGAACTTAGCAAATGTAAAGTATGCGAAAGACTGGTATCAGATTCGCGGCAAGAAAATTGCGACGGTATTTCAAGACCCAATGACTTCATTGAATCCAATTATAACGATTGGGAAGCAAATTACATCAATTATTATGAAACATCAGGATGTGACAGAAGTTGAGGCGCGGGCAAAAGCATTAGACCTTATGAAGAAAGTGGGAATTCCCAATGCAGAGGCACGTTTTGACGACTATCCATTCCAATACTCTGGTGGTATGAGACAGCGAATCGTTATTGCAATTGCGCTTTCTTGTCAGCCTAAGATATTGATTTGTGACGAGCCGACAACAGCGCTTGATGTGACAATTCAGGCGCAGATTTTAAAGCTTTTAAAAGATTTGCAGAAAGAATTTAATTATACAATTGTGTTTATTACACATGATCTCGGTGTTGTGGCTAATATAGCGGATCGTGTTGCAGTTGTGTATGCAGGTCAGATTATAGAGCTTGCTTCTGTAGATGAGATTTTTTATGATCCAAGGCATCCATATACATGGGCTTTACTGTCTTCCATGCCACAACTTGCGGAGAAGAATACAAAGTTGTATTCCATTACAGGTACACCGCCTTCTCTCTACAACAAAGTTGTGGGAGATGCATTTGCACCGCGTAACCCGTATTGTATGAAAATTGATACGTTGAAAGAGCCGCCAATGTTTCAGGTCAGTGACACACACTTTGCAAAAACATGGCTGCTGGACCCTCGTTCGCCACGGGTTGAGAAACCAGAAGCAATTCAGAATATTCATGAGAAACTGTTAAAAGCTTTTAATATATAGCGACTTTTAGATAGGAGATTTAGGACGTGTCAAATCTGAATCAGAATAAATCAGGACGTGTATTTCATTTGCCGGAGCATGGTCCAATTGATGAAAAGAATGGCAAAGAGATATTATTATCAGTAAAGAACGTGGATATTACTTTTGGCAAAGGCGAAAATGCAGTCAAAGCGGTAAAGAATGCGAATTTTGATATTTATAAAGGAGAGACTTTCTCATTGGTAGGAGAGTCTGGATCTGGAAAAACGACGGTTGGAAGAGCTGTAATTCGTGTTAATCCATGTGCCGGAGGAGAAATTTTATATAAAGGTGTGCGTATTTCTGGAAAAATTCCACGCTCTTTGGACAGAGAGGTAATCCGCAATATCCAGATGGTATTTCAGGACCCCGCCGCGTCTCTTAATGAACGTGCTACAGTGGATTATATTGTATCGGAGGGATTATATAATTTTCATTTATATAAAAATGAAGCAGATCGTGTCCACAAAGTTGAGAATATGATCAATGAAGTTGGTTTGTTGCCAGAACATTTAACGAGATATCCGCATGAGTTTTCGGGTGGGCAGCGCCAGCGAATTGGACTTGCCCGCGCTATGGTAATGGAACCAGAACTTGTTGTTGCAGATGAACCAATTTCAGCTTTGGATGTGTCTATTCGGGCGCAGGTATTGAATCTGCTCAAAAAGTTTCAGATAGAAAAAAATGTCACTTATTTGTTTATTGCACATGATCTCTCGATTGTGCGGTTTATTTCTGATCGTATTGGGGTAATCTATAAGGGAAACATTGTGGAAATAGCAGAGGCGGATGAATTGTTTGAATTTCCACTGCATCCGTATACACATTCTTTAATTTCAGCGATTCCAATTCCAGATCCAAAATTAGAGAAAAATAAAGTGCTTTATACGTATGATCCGTCGATGCATGATTACAGTACAGATCAGCCAGAACTTGTCAATATTGGACATGATCATTTTGTCTATGGCAATAAAAAAGAAATTGAGGAATATAAAGCGATTCGTGCAAAGGGAGTACCTTTGAAATCTATCAATATTGTAGATCCAAATGCACCGCAAAAACAGCAAAATATACAAGAAACAAAGACAGATGAAGTATCTGCGCAAGAAGATGAATTTTTAAAAACTCCTGTGCATGATACAGGTAGCGTATGGTATAAGGTTATTTCATTTTTGCTTCCGGTGTTAGGATTGATTGCTGCTTTTGTATTTAAGCATTTTCATTATTATCGCAATTATACTGCATGTAAAAAGGGTGCAATAGCTGGTCTAATAGTTATAGTGGCGATTATTGTACTGTTTATTTTGTTATTGATTTTAGCGGTGGTATAATTTGAATCGTACAATTAGAGATAGAAACGATAGACATCCAAAACCTGTAAAGCAGATTTTGTTGTTAGAGAAGTATCCAAAAATTAGGCTTGCTATAACAATTTTATTAATAGGGATTAGCATTAGTGCGTTTGGCTATGCGCTGACAGAATATCTTACAGAAGATGCTGGCTGGACAACAATCGAGGCTTCTTCATCACAACCGAGTTGTGCAGAGGAACTAATATTTCAGTATCAGCTTGGGGCAGGAGAATTGTCCCCCACAGCAGAAAAAAAGGCAATTACCGCGTTATATACAGAGACTACAACAAAAGCATATCAGCTTTTTCATACAAGTATGTCTTTTGAAGAAGTGCATAATCTGTATTATATTAATCAGCATCCAAATCAAGAGATTGTGGTTGACCCAATGCTCTATGAGGCGTTTTCACTTATCAATCAGTATAAAAATAGAGCAATCTATTTAGCGCCAGTGTATGTTCAGTATGACAATCTGTTTGGATGCAATGATGATTTGGAGACCATCGATTTTGACCCGCGACAAAATCAAGAGATTGCTACCTATTTTTTGGAGATTCTTTCCTTTGCAAACAATTCCAATGCGATTGAGTTAGAGCTTTTGGAAGAAAATAAAATTAAATTGTTTGTTTCGGAAGCATATCTTAAATATGCCTCTGAAAATGGGTTTTCGGATTTTATTGATTTTTATTGGATGAAAAATGCGTTTATTGTTGACTCTATTGCAAATATTATGCAGACAAATGGGTTTTTGAAAGGGTCAATTTCCAGTTATGATGGTTTTACACGAAATCTGGATACGTCTCGTGACACAGAATATGCTTTCAATATTTTTAACTTGGACAAGGAGGATAATACTGTCTATCTGGCTGGGGTAATGAAATATGACTATGCGATTGGTATTGTGTTTTTGCGCAGTTATCCATTAAATGTCTTAGACTGGCAACATTATTATGAATTTCGAGATGGAACGATTCAGACAGCATATATTGATATGGCAGATGGATATAGCAAAAGTTCTGTTGATAACCTTGTTTCGTATGCAAAGGATGGCAGTTGCGCAGAGATTTTATTGCAAGTGATACCTGTTTTTATTACAGATGATTTTCATGTGGACCGATTGACCACATTGACACAAAGTGGGATTTATTCTATTTATTGTGAAGATAGAACAATCTTTTATAATGACATTGATTTACATTTGGATTTATCCAACAAAGATAAAGTGCAGTATGCTGAAAAGTATGTAGAAAAATAACATTTGGAACATTTAGAAAGGCATCCTATGAAAAAAATTATAAGGGGAATTTATGAATGGTCAAAAATGATTTTGTTTGCGCTAATCGTTGCATTTTGGCTCAAAAATAATGTTGTTGCGAGTGCATTGGTGCCAACAGGATCAATGGAAGGAACTGTTATGACAGGAAGCAGGATTGTGATTAATCGTCTAGCTTATTTACATGACAATCCACAGAGAGGGGATATTGTGTCCTTTTATTACCCTGATGATGGAGAGACTCTGTATTTAAAACGAATTATAGGTCTTCCAGGAGAGGTGATTGAAGGAATTGATAGTAAAATATACATTGATGGTAAAGAAATACCAGATTATACAGGAAATAAATTTTATGAGGATTTTGGGCCGTATACAATACCAGAGGGTTGTTACTTTATGATGGGGGATAATCGTAATAATTCTTGGGATTCGAGATTTTGGGACAATAAATTTGTAAATTTAGAGGATATTGTTGGCAAAGCTACGTTTGAGTATTATCCAGAAATGAAAGTATTAAAATAAGAGAATCGACTGCTTTTGCGGTCGATTTTTAATTAGTATATATTTTTAAATGAAGTTTGACGGATAGATTTAGGAGGAGATAAATTTATGATAAAAAATATTGTCTTTGATATGGGAAATGTACTTACAGCAGCATATCTTGATTTCTTTCAGACATTTTCACTGAAACCTGAGGAGTGCTTTTTTATTGATGACACCCCAGCTAATATTGAAGCGGCTGGAAATTTGGGAATGGATGGCTATGTATACTATGGAGATATTGAAGAACTTAGAATGAATTTAAAGAATAAAATAGGTCCAAGTTTCTGATAAAGAAAATGAAGGGCGCGTTGCAAAAATATTTTATAACAGAATTGCGAAATAAAAATTAAAGAAAAGGATTGACAAGACAGGTCTATAAGTATAGACTCATTAAGTAGAGTCTATACTTATAGACCTGTCTTGTTGTGGTATGTACAATAGATTTTTGATAGCTATCATATGTAATGAAAGGAGTGGCACAATGGAAAATTTAAAATTATGTGACAGTGATTATCGTTTTATGATGGTGGTTTGGGAATCTGCACCAATTAACTCTGGGGAATTGGTACAGTTATGCAGCCAAAAGCTTGGATGGAAGAAATCCACCACATACACACAGATTAAAAAAATGTGTGAGAAAGGGTATATTGAAAATGTACAAGCTACAGTTCACGTGCGGATTCCGAAGGAGAAAGTGCAAGCAAAGGAGAGTGTTTATTTTGTGGAGCGCACATTTGATGGTTCACTTCCACAATTTTTGACAGCATTTCTCGGCGGAAAGACAATATCAGAACAGGAGGCTGAGAGAATTAAGAAAATGATTGATGAACATATTGAATGATTGGAGGGTGAGATAATGCAGATGATCAATACAATGTTTTTAAATATTGTAGAACAAAGCCTGACTGCAGGAATCATTATTCTGATTGTTATTGCCGTAAGAGTATTGTTAAAAAGTTTTCCAAAAAGTTTTGCGTATTTGCTTTGGATAGTGGTAGCTTTTCGGTTAATGATACCTGTTTCTATTGTGTCAGAGATTAGTGTATACAATCTTTTTGACAGCGATAGAATAGGATTAAAAAATATCGATTTGGAGAAGGTTTCTAATACAAAAAATGCTGTTGCGGCAAATCAGATAGAAGTTAAAAGTTCGCAAAAAGTTATAGATAAAAACGCAATAGACAATACAGAAAATAGTTCTAGTCCCGAATATCAAAAAAATAAGTCTGTACTTATAACAGAGATACTTGGCGCAGAAAAAACAATAACAAATCTACAATATAATAAATGGATAAGTGTTTTGTCGTTTTTCTGGGTAACTGGAATGCTAACATTTATGTGTTATACGTTTGTTACCTATCGAAAGATCAAGAAAAAGATTCAATTTGGAGTGCGATTGTATGGTCGTGTTTATGAATGTGATTGTATTCGGTCACCGTTTGTGTTTGGAATGATTTTCCCTAAGATTTATTTGCCATTTCAATTGAACACAGTAGAACAACAATGCATATTGGCACATGAGGAATATCATATTAAAAGAGGAGATTATCTAATAAAAAATGTTGCGTGGCTATTGGTGTTAATTTACTGGTTTCAGCCGCTGGTGTGGGTGGCATATCACTTGATGTGTCTTGACATGGAAATGAGCTGTGACGAGAAAATTATTGCAGGATTTGATATGAAATTGCGCAAAGAATATAGCAGATTGATGCTTGCATTTGCAACAAATAAAAGGCAATTTTTAATCAATCCTTTGGCATTTGGAGAGGGGAATACTATGAAACGAATACGAAATATATTAGAGTATAAAAAAATTGTGCACTGGAAACTTGCAGGAGGTATCATTATAGTGTTGCTAACATTAGTAGCATGTGCCACTGATGCAAAATCAGTTTCATCAGATGTAAATAGAACCAATAATTCTGAAAACAGTATAGAAAAAGCAACACAGAGTGTATTTTTGGATAATAGTGTTAAAAATATTTCTATGGAATCTAATAGGTCAAATTATTTTACGCAGAATCCCAACGAATCGGAAGACGTGATAGAGCACCGAGAGGCACAATGGGCAGAGAACACAATGCTCGATTTAGAATTTTGCTCTTTGGATTATGCGGATTCGGATAAAATTGTGTTTCATATTTCCAGTGGACTTTTTGTATATGATTTGCAACAACAATGTATTCTTCACAGCATTGACCTAAAAGCATTGAATTGTCAGGCGGTACAGACTGGAGGAGAATGCCTTGTCACAGTATATCAAAATAATAATGGACAAATTAAAGCAGTGATTACACCGTATCCATATTCTATTGATACTGGTTATGTCTATGATGTTGAGAACGATAAGTTGTTTGTATATAATACAGCATTGTTAGAGGATTACACATTGTTTGACCATTTTATCTCAAAATATGATATCGAAGATGGATTAAAAACATGGAGAATGGCAGAGAATGTTTTGCCCTTAGGGGAACATCTTTATGGAACGCTTTATTGGGATACAATAGAACTTACTAAAATGTATTATAAAGTAGGAGAACAGAAATATCAACTTTTTTCACAAGAACAGGCAACTTTGCCAAAATGTTTGAAACAAGATGATAGTTTCTATCAATCAATTGTTCAAAAGTCTGGAACAAGTATTGACCAATGTCTGTTGGATTATCAGGGATTTTATAATATGCATGATTATGCTGGTATCTGTGCACTTTCCACGGGAGTGGAGTATTCAGATCAAAAACAGCAGGAGTTTGCAGAGAGCACAAGCAAATTATCACTTGCTGAGGAAGTAAGTCACTCTGAAGATAAGAAAGAATATATATTTCAGTTTTCTTACGAAGATGATTATGGAGAAGGAGAGACAAAAGTTTATATAAAACTTAATAATGTAGAAGAATTAGGCTGGCGTGTTGAGGGATTGCCAATTGCGAGATAAGTACATTAGTATGTATCTTTTACACACAAAGAATTGTTTTTATTTGATTTGTACTTCTTGACATTTAACACAACCCATAGTATAGTGTTCCTGTTGAATACTACTATATTGCAACGTTGATTCTAAGAGGCTATAGAACAGAAATGGGTGATGGAATGTATGGATAATACTGTGTTGGGTATTTTGACAGAAAGGCTAGTGCAGTTTGGATTGACTAGGCAAGAAGCAAATATTTATTTGTGCCTATTGCAAAATAAATATTTGTCAGGTTATGAGGTATCTAAACTTACAGGAATATCGCGCTCTAATGTATACAGTACGCTTGCCAGCTTGGTGGAGGAAGGGGCTGCATATTTGTTGGAGGGAGAGACAAATAAATATACAGCAGTCCCAATAGAAGATTTCTGTGAGAACCGGATACGGCAACTCACAAGATTAAAACAAGAACTCACAGCGCAGATACCACAGATTAGCGATCGCTCGGAGGGATATATTACCATTAGCAGTCATAAACATATTGTGGATAAAATATATAATATGCTAAAACATGTTGAATATCGCGTGTATTTATCTATGCCAGAAAAGTATCTTGAGCAGTTTATACCACAGTTGGAACAGATTGCAGCGGAGGGAAAAAAGGTTGTGCTCCTTGTCAATACGACATCTGGAATTAGGATGAAAGGTTGTATTCTCTACCCGTTGGATAAGAGAGACAATCAGTTACGGTTGATTGTGGACTCTAGCTATGTTTTGACAGGAGAGATGACAGGAGACATCACAGATAGTTGCCTATATTGCGGTCAGAGAAATTTTGTAAATGTTTTTAAGGATTCTCTTAGAAATGAGATAAAATTAATAGAATTGACGAAAGCAGATAAAAAATTACAATAGATGTGCAAGTTGTGAAAGGAGAAAGATACAAACAATGAAAAAAGAAATATTTGTTACAAAGGAGCAGATTGAGGAGATTGTAAAAACTTATCCGACGCCATTTCATATTTATGATGAGAAAGGAATCCGGGAGAATGCGCGTGCGTTAAAGGAAGCATTTGCATGGAATAAAGGCTTTAAGGAATTTTTTGCTGTAAAGGCAACTCCCAATCCGTTTCTAATCAATATTTTGCGCGAGTATGGATTTGGTTGTGATTGTTCGTCCCTCACAGAGTTAATGTTGAGTGATGCAATAGGCGTAGAGGGAAAAGATATTATGTTTTCCTCCAATGACACGCCAGCAGAAGAATTTGTTTACGCAGCGAAACTTGGCGCCACAATTAATTTGGATGATATCACACATATTGACTTTTTGGAAAAAACAATTGGAAAACTGCCAGAAACAATTTCATGTCGTTATAATCCAGGTGGACTTTTTCAAATTACGACAGATATTATGGATAATCCGGGAGATGCGAAGTATGGTTTTACGACAGAACAGCTTTTTGAAGGATATCGGATTTTGCAACAAAAAGGTGTTAAAAACTTTGGCATTCATGCATTTCTTGCAAGTAACACTGTCACAAACGAATATTATCCAACCCTTGCAAAGACATTGTTTGAGGTGGCTGTAAAACTTAGAAATGAGACTGGGGCAAATATTCGATTTATAAATTTATCAGGAGGAATAGGCATTCCGTATCGACCTGACCAAGAACCAAATGATATCAAGGCAATTGGAGAAAGTGTGCGAAAAGTATATGAGGAAGTGCTTGTGCCAGCAGGAATGGGAGATGTGGCCATTTATACAGAGTTGGGGCGTTTTATGATGGGGCCATATGGGCATCTAATTGTAAAGGCAATTCATGAAAAACATACCCATAAGGAGTATGTTGGAGTAGATGCCTGTGCAGTCAATTTAATGCGCCCTGCGATGTATGGAGCTTATCATCATATTACTGTGCTCGGCAAGGAAAATGAACCTTGTGACCACAGATATGATATAACAGGCTCTCTCTGTGAGAACAATGATAAATTTGCAGTGGATAGGATGCTTCCCAAAATTGATATGGGCGATTATTTAGCAGTTCATGATACAGGTGCACATGGTTTTGCAATGGGATATAATTATAATGGAAAGCTTAAGTCCGCAGAGCTTTTATTGAAGGAAGATGGAAGTGTACAGCTCATTAGACGTGCAGAGACGCCAAAGGATTACTTTGCAACGTTTGATTGTTTTGATATCTACAAAAAACTTGGTTTTTAAAAGTCCTTATTATTTTGTTCTTTCAGTAGGATGGAGCTTGGCTGTTGAGTTGCGTACAATCAGACGGGGTCTGAGCAGTGATTTTGAAATTGGAACTTTTGCGATAAGCCAGTAAAGGGCAGCGTAAGAGTTCCGGCCAAGGTCGATTCGATTCTGACAAATTGTGGTGAGTGCAGGGGTAATCTTTTCTGCTATGGGCAGATTGTCAAAGCCTACAACACTTAGTTCTTGCGGAATTTTGACGTTCAATCGCGCACTCTCCTTGATAACACCAACTGCTAACAGGTCATTGCCGCAAAGAATGGCAGTCGCGCCACATTTTAGTAGAGAGGACAGATGATATTTTGCACTGTCTTCTACATAATGGCCATACGCAATTAAATTTTCATCAATTTTGAGGTCATGACTCTGCATACTGTTGATATATGCATCATATCGGTCGACAGTGACCATTGAATTTGGAGAGCCATTTAACAGAGCAATCTTGGTGTGCCCCAACTCGGTTAAATGGTCGACAGCCAGATCGATTCCCTCGAAACTGTCAGTGCCGACATAACCGACATTTGGATTTTTTCGGATATAGTTATCAAAGAGAACAGTTGGTATTGTAGTGGTTTGCAATTGGCTCATCCAAGGATCTTTTAGGGCAAAGCCAATCAGAAATCCGCCATGAAAATTGTTTTTGACCATATAGCGGTCATAGGGATCGCGCAACTGCAATAATGGAGTAATTGGTAAAACTGTAACGTCCCAGTTGTTGCGTACTGCTGCCTGTTTAAAGCCCAGAATAATATCAAAACCAAAGTCTCCAGGCATTTCATACTGCATATTTTCAACAAAAATACAGAGACGTTTTCGCGTTTCTTTTTTCATGCGTTTCGTGACATATCCCATTTCAATTGAAGTGTCAAGAACTAGTTTTTTTAGTTCTGGACTAATATCTTTGGCATCATTTAAACCTTTGGAAACGGTACTGGGAGCGATACCAAGACGGTTTGCGATATCCTTAATTGTAACCATGTTTTATACTCTCTTTCGGAAAATTCATTCTCCAGATATTAGATAATAAACGACAAATATTTTCATTTACTGTCCAATGTCTAAATATAAGTTTACATGATATAAACATTGTTTTCAACTCTTATGATAAAAATATCTATGAAAAGTAATGTTATAGTTATTTTTTGTGAGTCAGAAAGGTGCACAGACCTGCATCACGTATTTGCCGCATAGTGTGGAATCAGTGCCAAAATGCTTGCTTTGTGGCATTTTGTATGCGTCAATTGTAACATTAATTAAAGGATTTATGGGAAATATTATAAAGCTATTTGCAAATTAAGTTTTATGCGTTATAATCTTAAATAGATATCAAATGATAGTGATACAATACATGACAAAAAGGCTTGAGTTCTGTCAGAACTGTATTATTGAATCGCTGTACAAAAAATAGTTTTATAAAGTTTATTGTGTGAAATTTTTAATTTCACCATCCTGATTTGTATACCCGCAAAAGCGGGCAGATGGGAGTTCGTGTGAAATTTTCACACGAGAAAAACGCAAAAGACAGCGTTTTTCATATCTATTTGAGTCGTCAAAGGCGGCGGAATGGAGATTAAAATGAAAAAAGGAGATGAGAAGATGGATAATGCATTTAACACACCAGTGCAGGTGCTGGATGCAAATATGAACGCGGGAGAAGGTAAGGCAAAACTTCCTATATTAAAGTGTATCCTCCTTGGTATTATGGCAGGTGCATTTATTGCATTTGGTGGAGCGTCAAGTAATGCTGCAGTACATAACATTGCAAATCAGGGACTTTCCAAGACTCTTGCTGGTTGTATTTTCCCAGTTGGTTTGATGATGATTGTCTTTGTGGGAGGAGAGCTTTTTACAGGGGACTGTCTTATGATTGCTGGAGTGGTGGACAAGCGATTTTCTGCGATGGCAATGATTAAGACATTAGTGATTGTATTTTTTAGCAATATGGTAGGTGCAGTATTGATTGCCACGCTAGTGTATTTTAGTGGTTTGCTTGACTATACAAATGGAGCACTCGGCGCGTTTACGATTAAGGTGGCATATGGTAAGGCGACAATCACACCATTTAAGGCAATCTGTTCTGGTATTCTCTGTAATATTCTTGTATGTATGGCGGTACTGATGGCGACTGCTGCCAAGGATATTGTAGGTAAGGTGTGGGCAATTTTCTTCCCAATTTGTGCGTTTGTTATCGGTGGTTGGGAGCATTGTGTTGCCAATATGTTTTATATTCCGGCAGGGATTATTGCATGTATGAATGATACTTATGTGGCAAAAACAGAGGAATTGTATGGTATTACTGCGGATCAGATTGCGTCGAATCTGACAGTTGGCGGTTTTGTGTCTAATTTGATTCCGGTTACAATTGGTAATATTCTTGGTGGCATGGTGTTTATCGCACTTCCGCTGTATGCAATCCACAAGAGCAAGCTTGTGAATCATACGAAGTAGTTAGGAATCAGTGTGAAATCAAAGATTTCACCCATCCTGATTTAAGTGCCCGCAAAAGCGGGCAGATGGGAGTTCGTGTGAAAAGTACTTCTAACTGCCTGTGGCAGTTTTCACTCACAGCAAAGGCTGTTTTGCGGAGAAGTACTAGATTTCACACGAGAAAAATGCAAGGGACAGCGTTTTTTATTTCTATTTGAGCCGCCAAAGGCGGCATGAAGGATAAAATAGTAGAGACAGCTTTTTATGACAGTAGTTTGCATAAGAAATCGGGCAGGAAAACCTGCTCGATTTCTTATGCATTGGCCGTTTGGCAAATATAAGAGTAGATTGAAATAGTTTAGAGAATTTAACTGTATTGTTGGATAATTTTAAGGAGTGAAATCATGAATGACAAATTGACAAGAAATGATATTAAAAAGATGGAAGATGAAATTGAACACAGAAAGCTTGTGATACGAAAAGAGGCGTTGGAGGCAGTGAAAGAAGCGCGCGCGCAGGGAGATCTGAGTGAAAATTTTGAATATTATGCTGCTAAAAAATTTAAAAATCAAAATGAGAGTCGCATACGTTATCTTGAACGTATGATTAAGACTGCGCAGATTATTGAGGATAATGCCAAAGAGGATGAGATTGGATTGAATAAGACTGTGGAAGTTGAGTTTGTGGAGGATGGTACAATTGAGACCTATCGTCTGGTGACCACTGTACGAAACAATCCTTTGCAAGGGCTTATTAGTATTGAGTCTCCGATTGGAAAGGCACTTGCAGGACACAAGTGTGGCGATACAGTGCATGTGCAGGTAAATAGTGACTTTTGTTATGATGTGGTGGTGAAGTCTATAAAGAACACCCCAGATGATGATTCGATTGCACTGCGAAAGTTTTGAAAAAAAGAAGGTAGCGTGAAATACGGCATTTCTCATCTGGATTTATGATTCCGCGAAGCGGAATCATGGGAGTTAGTGTGAAATTAAAATTTCACCATCCTGATTTGTACGCCTGCTGAAGCAGGCAGATGGGAGTTCGTATGAAAAATAGTTCTAAGGTAATAAAAGACACTGCCTAAGAACGATTAAGTTTCACACAGTCTATTTGAGCCGCTAAAGGCGGCATGGGGGTATTATATATGAATCTGATTAATATAGAAAATGTTACGAAGTACTACACAGACACACCGCTTTTTGAAAATGTGTCATTTACAGTAGATGAGGCAGAGAAAGTGGGGATTATTGGTATAAATGGCACAGGAAAGAGCACTTTATTAAAAATGTTGATTGGTGTGGAAGAACCGGACAAGGGAAGTATTACAAAGGCGAATCATCTTGTGATTCATTATCTTGCACAAAATCCAGAATTTCAAAAAGATATGACAGTGCTGGGTGCAGTGATGGAGGGAAATCATACACCTGAAAATGAATGGTCACTTGAGAGCGATGCCAAAATCATGTTACAACAACTTGGAATTTTGGAGTATGAACAGAAAGTGAATACATTGTCGGGCGGTCAACGCAAGCGTATAGCATTGGCAAACACATTGCTGTCAAAAGCGGATATTCTTGTGCTTGACGAGCCGACAAATCATCTGGATTCATCCATGGCGGATTGGCTGGAGGAATATTTGAAAAATTATAAGGGTGCATTAGTAATGGTGACACACGACCGTTATTTTCTTGATAGTGTGTCCAATCGAATTGTGGAGATTGACAAGGGAAAAATTTATAGTTATCAAACAAATTATACTGGCTTTTTGGAGTTAAAAGCGCAGCGCGAGGAGATGGAACTTGCGACAGAACGCAAAAGACAAAGTATTTTGCGCGTGGAAATTGAATGGATGAAACGCGGAGCCCGCGCTCGAAGTACAAAACAGAAAGCACATATTCAGCGTTATGAGAACCTTGCAGCGCAAAAAGGACCACAACAAGATGCACAATTAGAGTTAAGTTCAGTTTCTACTCGTATGGGAAAAAGTACGATAGAGTTGCAGCATATTACAAAAGGTTATGATGGAAAGAGACTTATCAATGATTTTAGTTATATTTTTCTGAAAAATGACAGGATTGGTTTTATTGGAGAAAATGGTTGTGGTAAAACAACGTTGATGAAAATTATCTGTGGTATGGAACAGCCTGATTCGGGTGAAATTTTAACTGGACAGACCATTCAAATAGGATACTATGCACAGGAAATTCAAAATGATATACAGGCAGGGGTTGCTTATATGAAACCAGATATGCGTGTTATTGATTATATTAGGAATACAGCAGAATATGTGCAGACAATAGATGGTTCTGTTTCAGCATCCGTGATGTTGGACAGATTTTTGTTTCCGCCAGAAAAACAGTATGGGTTGCTCGGTAGACTTTCAGGCGGAGAGCGGCGCCGACTAAATCTTTTGCGTGTGTTGATGGAAGCTCCCAATGTGCTGATTTTAGATGAGCCAACCAATGATTTGGACATACAGACGTTGACAATTCTAGAGGATTATCTAGACCATTTTAATGGAATTGTGATTGCAGTGTCACATGACCGTTATTTTTTGGATCGCGTTGTACGACGGATTTTTGCCTTTCAAGATGGGGAAATCAGACAGTATGAGGGTGGCTTTACAGACTATCAAGTAAGACAGCAAAAGGAAACTACTAAGACAGAAGAAGACAAAACAAAAAACACTGAAAAAAAAGCTACTGTAAGTCGGAAAACAATAAAAAATCGTCAGGAGAAGTTGAAATTTTCTTATAAAGAGCAAAAAGAGTATGAGACAATAGAGGAAGAAATTACATCACTAGAAGAAAAATTACAGACGCTTGAGGAAGAAATGGTAGCGAATGGATATGACTTTGTGAAGTTAAATGAATTGACAATACAAAAAGAGTCTACAGAACAGCTTCTTGAGGAAAAGATGGAGCGTTGGATGTATCTGCAAGATTTAGCGGAAAAGATTGCACAGCAAAACAAATAAAGAAATTTTAACTGCACGATTAAATTATTTAAAAAGTGAAAAAAGTGTGAAGATAATAAAAAGATATTGACTTATTTTTTTATTTGGAATAATATGTTAGTGCACGAACAGTTTGAATACGAACAAATAATATTTGTGGATTAAAAGTGATAGAAATCGTATGAGAAGTACTTCTACCCACTCGCAGCAAAGACTGCTTTGCAAAGAAGTACTAAGTTTCATACGATTCCTATTTGTGCCGCCGTTTGGCAGCAGAATGGAGATTCGTATGGATGAGATTAATAATTGTTGTGATGATGGGGCTGAAAAATATAAACTCGGAAGTATCATTAGGGGGCTACACGGTGCGTTTAGTAAGAAATTTATGGCGTGTGGCATGGCGGTGGGACTTGACGAGGTAACCTTGATGCATGGTTGGATTATGGGTTATCTTTATCATAATCAGGGAAAGGCAGTTTATCAGAAAACAATTGAGTCTGATTTCAATATCAGGCGTTCCACAGTAACAACAATACTGCAACTTATGGAGAAAAAAGGGTATATCAAGCGGTCAGCGGTGGAGGGAGATGCCCGACTCAAACAGATATCACTCACAGAACAAGGAAGGGCGACTGCTATCAAGACAAAAGCGATGATTGATGGTATGGAAAGCAGTATTTTGGAAGGAATTGCACCAGATAAACTAGAGATTTTTTATGAGGTAGCACAAAAACTTATGACAAATATGGAACGATAGTTTGGTAACCAAATGTATGGTTTTTACTATTATTATGAAATTGTAATATGTATTTTTACAGTTATGAATTATTTTTCTACAATTTCTTAGAAGGAATGGAGGTTTGGTTATGCTTAAAGTATTAGGCGCACAAATTAAGGAGTTTAAAAAGGATTCCATACTTACGCCTATTTTCATGATTTTAGAAGTAATCATGGAAATGATTATTCCGCTGTTGATGGCATCTATTATTGATGATGGTGTCAATAGTGGAGACTTGAATCACATCTACAAGATCGGTGGTCTAATGATTGTGGTGGCGCTGATTGGATTGTGGGCAGGTTTGATGGGAGCAAAGTATGGTGCGAGAGCATCAACAGGTTTTGCAAGAAATCTTAGAAAAGCGATGTTTGAAAATATTCAGACATACTCATTCTCGAATATTGATAAATATTCTACATCAAGTCTGATAACACGTCTCACAACAGATGTAACAAATTTGCAAAATGCATTTCAGATGATATTGCGCATGGCAATGCGTGCGCCAGCGTCCATGATTATTGCGATGGTGATGGCGTTCTCGATCAATGCACAACTTGCCAGCATTTATCTTGTTGCTGTGTTGTTTCTTGCCATTTGTCTTGCGTTTATTATGCCACGGGCAAATAAGTATTTTCGACAGGTATTTGAAAAATATGATGACTTGAATGCCAGCATACAAGAAAATGTGTCTGCAATACGTGTGGTGAAGGCATACGTGCGTGAAGATTACGAAAAAGAGAAGTTTGCTAAGGCAAATCAAAATATTTACAACATGTTTTTGAAGGCAGAGAAACTTGTCGTTATCAATATGCCTTTGATGCAAGTGACTGTATATAGTTGTATTCTGCTGATTTCATGGTTGGGTGCCAAGACGATTGTAGCAGGAAATCTCACAACAGGTGAGATGATGAGTTTGTTAGCCTATTGTATGAATATTCTAATGAGTTTGATGATGGTTTCTATGATTTTTGTTATGCTCTCAATGAGTTACGCCAGCGCAAAGCGTATTGCAGAAGTTTTGACAGAACAGACGGATTTACAGAATCCAGAGAAACCAGTAACAAATATAAAGGATGGCAGTATTGTATTTCATGATGTGTCTTTTGCCTACAATAAGGATAGCAAGGCTGTTTTAAATCATATTAATTTAGAAATTAAGTCAGGCGAAACCATTGGTATTATCGGCGGCACAGGCAGTGCGAAATCAAGTCTTGTCAACTTAATTAGCCGTCTATATGATGTCACATCTGGAGAACTTTTCGTTGGTGGTCTTGATGTGCGCAAATATGATATGGAATCACTTAGAAATCAGGTTGCAGTTGTATTACAAAAGAATGTACTATTTAGTGGTACAATTCTTGAGAATTTACGTTGGGGTGATAAAGAGGCTTCGGAGGAGGAATGTATTAGAGCCTGCCGACTTGCTTGTGCAGATGAGTTTATTCAGAAGATGCCCGAGAAGTACAATACATTTATTGAACAAGGTGGAACAAATGTATCTGGAGGACAAAAACAGAGACTTTGTATTGCGCGGGCGCTGCTCAAAAAACCACGGATTTTAATACTAGATGATAGTACCAGTGCAGTAGATACGGCTACAGATGCCAAGATACGCAAAGCGTTTGCAGAGGAGATACCAGACACAACGAAATTGATTATTGCACAGAGAGTAAGTAGTGTGCAGAATGCAGATCGTATTATTGTTATGGACAATGGCAATGTGACTGCGTTTGGCACACATGAAGAACTGTTAGAAACAAGTTCGATTTATCGCGAAGTGTTTGAATCTCAGACAGGTGGAAATGCGGATTTTGACCAAAATGGAGGTGACAACTAATGCCAGGACCAGGACATCCAATGAGAGGACCAAGAGGAGCCAAACCCAAGATTGAAAATCCAGGTAAACTTTTTCGGAGGCTTATGGGATATGTGCTCAAAAATTATACACCACATATTATTATTGTTGTTATATGTATATTTGTTGGTGTATTTGCAAACATTCAAGGAACGTTATTTACACAGACATTAATTGATGAATATATTATGCCACTTTTAGGAACAGATAATCCAGATTTTTCGGGACTTGCGCAAGCAATTTTTCGAGTGGCATGTTTCTATGCAGTAGGAGTAGTATCTTCTTATTTATATAATAGAATTATGATTAATGTCAGTCAGGGCACAATGAGAGGGATTCGTACAGATATGTTCAACAAGATGGAATCGCTTCCAATCAAGTATTTTGATACACATCCACACGGAGATATTATGTCAAGATACACAAATGATATTGATACCCTAAGACAAATGATTAGTCAAAGTATGCCGCAGTGTTTTAATAGTGCTATCACAATTGTCAGTGTTCTTATCAGTATGATTATTTTAAGTGTACCATTGACGATTACGACGTTGATTATGGTGTCATTGATGTTGCTTGTCACAAAAAAAGCAACTGGACTTTCTGGCAGATATTTTGTGGCACAACAGAAAGCAATTGGGTCCGTAAATGGATTTGTTGAGGAGATGATGGAGGGGCAGAAGGTCGTGAAGGTATTTTGCCACGAAGAAGATAGTATGGCACGTTTCAACGAACTAAATGAGGAATTGTTTGAGAGTTCTTACAATGCGAATCAGTTTGCGAATATGCTTGGGCCAATCAATGCACAGCTTGGAAATCTAAGTTATGTGGTGTGTGCGATTGTGGGTGGTATTTTGGCAATCGGGAATATTGGCGGACTTACACTGGGCGGACTTGCAAGCTTTCTCACATTCAATAAGAGCTTTAATATGCCAATTAATCAGGTGAGTATGCAATTTAATTCAATTGTTATGGCACTTGCTGGAGCGGACCGCATTTTTAAGATGCTTGACGAGGAGTCAGAGGCGGACAATGGTTATGTTATGCTCGTCAATGCCGAGGAAATTAATGGTGAACTTCGAGAGACGACAAAGCATACTGGAATGTGGGCGTGGAAGCATTATCATAAGGACAGTGACACAACAACTTATCAGCGGCTTGAGGGTGCTGTTGTATTTGATGATGTGGATTTTGGATACACAGATGACAAGATTGTGCTGCATAATATTAAAATGTTTGCGGAACCGGGACAAAAAATTGCGTTTGTTGGTTCCACAGGCGCAGGCAAGACGACAATCACAAATCTAATTAATCGTTTTTATGACATACAAGATGGAAAAATCCGATATGATGCAATTAATGTCAATAAGATAAAGAAAGCAGACTTACGCCGTTCCCTTGGCATTGTATTGCAGGATACACATTTGTTTACGGCTACTGTGATGGAAAATATTCGCTATGGCAAACTGGATGCTACGGACGAAGAAGTTATCGCGGCGGCAAAACTTGCCAATGCACATGAGTTTATTGAGAAATTGCCAGATGGTTATAATACATTGCTGACGGGCGATGGTGCTAATTTAAGTCAAGGGCAGAGACAGTTACTTGCTATTGCACGTGCAGCGATTGCAGACCCACCCGCATTGATTCTTGACGAGGCAACCAGTTCGATTGACACGCGCACAGAAAAAATTGTACAGGATGGTATGGATAAGCTAATGAAAGGAAGGACAACATTTGTGATTGCGCATAGACTTTCTACTGTTAAGAATAGTGACTGTATTATGGTACTTGAGCAGGGAAGAATTATTGAGCGCGGTACACATGATGAGCTTATTGAAGCAAAAGGAAAGTATTATCAACTTTATACAGGAAATGCGATTGCGGCAAATTAATATAAACGTGGAAGGCTGTAGGATTTAACAGCCTTCCACGTTTATTAGTTTGTTCTTATCGGGAATGGAAGAAAGAGGATATCTTTTGCATCTTATCAATATCATCAGGGGTTGCATATTTTTTCAGGACAGAGAAAATTAACGCAACATCTTCTGAATCAAAAGAAATATTGTTGTCTTTGCTTAGTTTGTTTAGGGACATCAGAAAAGTCATCATTTTTTTCTGTGCTTCCGCTTGATTGCCATTGCTGTTAATCGTGGTACTTTGCACAAACATTTTATTAAGAAAGTCAAGTTTTGCTTTGTCTATCTTTTGTAGTTCTGGGTCGTTCATCCACTCATTATTTGGTTCCATTATCATTTCCTCCAAACATTTTCATCATTTCCATCATTTCATTCATATTCAGCCCACCTGCATTTTCATTGCCAGGCGAGAGATTTTCCATTATATTACTGAGATCCATATTGGGACCAGCGTCAGGATTTAGACTTTGGATCAGTTCTATCATCTGTTGCATTTCCCGCATATTTTTCATAGTCTTTATGGCAGAAAGTATCTGGCTGAAACCTTGTTCTTCATTAGGAGCAAGATATTTGTGAACTGCTTTATAAATTTGTTCAAGATTTTCTGTTGGGTCGGTATTGGCCGCAGACTTGGTAGCACTGTCAAAGCTACTGGCATGGATTCCGCCGGAAAAGTTAGGAGCTCCTTTGTCAAGCAATGACAATGTGTACTGAAATTCCATATATTTGATTAGTGCAGGTAGCATCCGAAAGTTACCATTCTCCATAAAGGGCAGAAGGGACTTTAAGATCTGGATGTGATTCGTGGTATAAAAGTGGTCAAATGCTAGCACGTAATCATTATCCTCCATAATAAACCTCCAATTCTTATAGCCTCTCGGAGTCTATAGCAGACCTGCAAATTGATGCGAGAGTTTTTTGCATCTATTTTTTCATATTATATATATGAAATGAGAATGTCTGTTATGCACATTCCGAAGTAGAATCCATAATCAAGCAGGGAAGATTTCCTTTCTCTACTTGTGTGACGGTATCTGCTGGCTTTGCTAATATACTTCTTAAGGGTATCTATATACATAGATTATGAGGGTCCGTGTTAACGGACCCTCACAAACTAGAATATTAGCAGCATCCGCATCCGCCGCCGTTGTTGTTGCCGCCACAGCAGCAAGACAGAAGGATAAGAATCCAGATCCAGCTACCGAAACCGCCGTTGTTGTTGCCGCTTTCACAGCCACATCCACAACCGCATCCACATCCGTTGGAAACGCCGAATCCACCAAAACCGCTGTTGCCGCCACAGCAGCAAGACAGAAGGATAAGAATCCAGATCCAGCTACCGAAACCGCTGTTGCTGTTGCATCCGCATCCACAGCCACACTCCGAAACCGTATTTGTCTGATTGCAGCCGCAATGGCTCGCTGATAATTCACTCATGTTGAGTACCTCCGAAGAAGCTTTTTTCTATACTATATGACAGGGTATGAAAAGTGTTCCTGAAAAAATGAATTTATATAACAGTATAATTTTTATTTATTAAAATAAAACAAGGGAGTTTGGTTTTAAATAAATAAAAATCTTTAGATATCATACTTGATGGGTAAGCGCGTGTGGTTTGAAAGACAGTAAAAAGATGTATGAAATGCGCAGTACATGTGCATTTCTGACGTATCAAAAGCAATGAATTATTAGCATATTTTTGATAAAAGACTGATAATTCATTGAATATTTAGAAAAAATATAGTATAATAGTAAATAATGTACTCTAAATAAATAAGTATAAGGGTGTTATGTATGAACTGCGAAACACCGAAGGATAAGGGGGATTTCAAATATGAGGTCAACTAGAATAGGGCGGAAGATATTGGCAGGAATACTATGTGCTGCCATGGTATTTCAATGTGTGCCTGCAGAAGCAATGGCAAATGAAATTGCAGAAACAGTACAATCTTATGATCAGGAAGTATTGGATAGGACAGAACCTCAGGAAGAAAGTACAAAGACAAGTGTAGATGTGGTCTCATCAGAGGATGTACAGGTGATAACGGAGGCTGATACAGAAGAAGCACCAGAAGTGGATGAGAAGCTAGATGCACCAGAATCATCAGAATTAGCAGAGAATATCAATACTGCGGATATGTCGTCAACGTCTGAGGAAGCGGATACGCTGGAAACGTTATCAATGACCGACGAGATGAGTATGAC
>CAJUAE010000013.1:13741-54036 GCA_910583965.1 uncultured Lachnospiraceae bacterium | reverse complement strand
TTCTTCCTCGTCAAATGCTACAATAACATAATAGCCTCTTGTGTTTTCCTCCACAGAAACCACTGTACCACTCTTTGACTGAAGCCTGTCCCGAAAAGGGATATTTCCTGACATCGCCACAGCCGGATTAATCGTATAGTAATAATTGCTTGGCAAAATACCTTCGGTGATCGTAACTACATCTCCCGCCTTCACTTGACCAGGACGCTCCATTTTAAAATCCATTCTGCGCATAGATACTACTCCTTCTATATTATCTTGTGCCTGTATGAGGAAAAAGTCAAGAAAATCTTATAGAAAATCCATTTCCATATAACGAACTATTCTTTTCATAGAATCCGAGTGCACTCAATTCATATCTTCCCTATTTCCGCTCCTCACTTGTACACAATCAAATAGGGAAGATAAATCTTCCCTACGCGATTACTTATTCGCACACAAAAATTCTATCTTCCCTGTGCATTCTCTATAGTGTAATATCAAGCCTTGTATTTGTCGGTCTTACTGGCTGTTTTGAATTGACCATAAATACTGTGCGCGCACTGTTACGATAAACAGCCGCTGCACTGATATTACGCGTCAAGTCTGATATTCTTTGTGACAGTTGCATACAATTATTTTTTGTTACAATTGCATTCTCCCCATTTAGCCGATTAATTTCATTGGTTAACTTCTCAATCTCAGAATTAAAGTTCAATCTGTCCGAAATAGAAAAGTGTCCATTGATAACCTGACTGGAAAGCCCTTCCATCTTTTTCATCATATCCTCGAGTTCTGCGACTCCTGTAAAGGTTTCCTCCGCTGCCTCCTTCTCTGTCTGCTTCTCCAACTGCAAACTTCTCTTGAGACCCGCTGCAGATATCGAGAGCATAACCGACTCATCATCAAGTTCTTGATTTTCTTCTGGAACAGCATTGCTTACCTTCATCGCATGTTGCTGCTCTTTCCCATTAGAACCAGAGTTATCGATTGCCACCGCCGCCCTGTTCGTCAGGGCTATATTTGCGCTCCGAACCTCCATAGATGCTCCTTTCCCTTATATATACTGTGCTAGACCCCTTTTTCTGCACAGTCATGTTAAGATAATCATTCTGTTTGTAACTTATCGTATTTCTTTATGGCATTAATCTATGTTAATCCCTCATACCGCCTTTGGCGGCTCAAATAGATATGAAAAACGCTGTCTTTTGCGTTTTTCTTGTGTGAAATCTTTGATTTCACGCTAACTCTCATCTGCCTGCTTCAGTAGGCGTACAAATCAGGATAGTGAAATTTTAATTTCACATTAGCTACCCTTGTATATTATATCGAACTTTTTTCAAAAAAATTTAGATTATTTTCTTAATTATTTGAACAAAAGATACAATTTAATAATTTTTCCATCTTTTTCTAAATTACAAACAGAATAGTCAGAAAATTTATTCGGAAAGTACCTCTATCACCACGCCATGTGCAATTCCTGGAACATTTTGCCCTTCATTGAAAGATGTCTTATTAAGCAACGCCCCTGTTGGCACAAATAAAATACGTTTCCACTCTCCCTTTGCAAGCTTAGGTAAAATATGTGCCGACAACACAACTGCCGAACAACCACAGCCACTCCCTCCTGCATGGACATCCTGCTTCTCTGTATCATAAATTAATAGACCACAATCATAATGCCTGTCACTAATATCAATATTTTCTTGTGATAATAGCTCAAACAGCGCCTGTTGACCAACGCTTCCCAAATCTCCAGTAAAAATGGCATCATAATCTTGTGGTTTCCTGCCAAAATCTTTTAAATTACCAGCAATTGTCCATGCCGCGGCTGGCGCCATCGCACACCCCATATTAAAAGAATCCTTAATACCAAAATCCTCAATACGCCCTATAGTAATACCCGTGATGCCAATCCTATTTTGATATTTGCCCTCATATTCATTTTTAATCGGTCTGCCTGATACAGATCTTCCTGACGCATTGACATTTTGCAATAAGAAGCCTGCGCTTCCTGTCACAGTCCATGATGCATAGAGCGGTCTCTGTCCACCATACTCTAATGGATAACGAAATTCTTTCTGTGCACTTGCAAAATGGCTTGAAGTCAAGCTGATAACCCGATCTGCATAACCGGCTGCTACACTCATACTTCCTAGACAAAGAGATTCCCCGCAAGTAGAGCACGCACCATACAATCCAAATAGCGGAATATTATAATCCACCAATCCAAAAGAACTTGCTATATTTTGACCAAGCAAATCGCCCGCATACAAAAAACGAATATCGCCAGTCTCCGCACCTGTTTTTGACAATGTAAGTGCTACCGCCTCCTTCTGAAGTGCACTTTCTGCCTTCTCCCAAGAATCTTCTCCAAACATATCATTCTTGTCTTCACTAACCTTGTCAAAACTTCCTGCAAGCGGCCCTTCATTTTCCATTTGCCCTACAATCGATCCGCTTCCCATGATAAGCACTGGATTTCCATACGCAATACTTGATGTTCCAACCGCTTTATTATTTGATGTATTCCTCTCCACCTAACTTCCTCCTCTATTTCTACTTGTTCTGTTAAAAATAGTTTTTGTTGAAATCCGATGAATTATACCTTAAATTGTGTAAGGAACCGAACAAAGCAAAGAGGAGTCTAACAGGAATCAACTATTATCAGATTCCTGTTAGACTCCTCTTGTTTTTGGAAGTCAAGAAACGAAAAATGGTTATTTTTTGACAGCTCATTCAAAATTTATTATCCTTGATATCGTACACTTTGGGCCTGAATCAATTCCATATCCTCGAAATAATCAATTTTCATTGCATGTTTTACTTCTGCTAACGTCTGTGCTGCTACTTCTTGGGCCGCTTCAGAGCCCTTTTTAAGAATATTGTAAATCTCCGGGATATCCTTCTCAAACGCTGCGCGTCGATTCCGAATTGGCTCAAGTTCCTCCTGCATAATATTGTTTAGAAACTTTTTGACTTTTACATCGCCAAGACCACCTCTGGTATAATGTTCCTTCATCTCGTCAAGATTTGCATAATCTGGATAATAACGCTCAAAATGCTCATCACGTGCAAATGCGTCGAGATACGTAAACACAGTATTCCCTTCAAGATGTCCAGGATCGCTAACCTGCAAATGCAGTGGATCTGTGTACATGCTCATTATCTTAGTGCGCACTTCATCAGCGCTGTCTGCAAGATAAATGCAATTACCAAGTGACTTGCTCATCTTTGCTTTCCCATCGGTACCTGGCAGTCGTTTGCATGCCTCTGCCTCTGGTACCAATGCCTTAGGCTCCACAAGTACTGGATTGTCCGGCGCATACACAGAATTAAACTTGTGTACAATCTCCTTGGTCTGTTCAATCATAGGAAGTTGATCTTCCCCTACTGGAACTACATTTGCCTTGCAAAATGTAATATCTGCTGCCTGACTAATCGGATACGTAAAAAACCCTACTGGAATACTCGCTTCAAAATTCCGAAGTTGTATCTCACTTTTTACAGTTGGATTGCGTTGCAATCTGGAGACAGTCACTAAATCCATATAATAAAACGTCAGTTCTGTTAATTCTGAAATCTGCGATTGAATAAAAAGTATGGACTTTGCAGGGTCAAGCCCTACTGCCAAATAGTCCAGCGCCACCTCAATCACATTCTGTCTAACTTTCTCTGGATTCTCAATGTTGTCTGTCAACGCCTGCGCGTCGGCAATCATAATATAAATTTTATCGTACTCTCCTGAGTTTTGCAGCTCTACCCTGCGGCGAAGCGACCCCGCATAATGACCGATATGAAGCCTTCCTGTCGGTCTATCGCCAGTTAAAATGATTTGGCTCATTTATTATTCCTCCAATTTATCTACTTTTCAGATTTTGCTGCATTTGCCGCATCCAAACTCTGATATCCATAAAAATGGACTGTGTTTTCCATTATTTCACGCGCAACATTTTTATTTTCCTGTGCATGTGCAACAATATATCGTCCATACATCTCAAGCATACGATCGGAGTATGTGCCAAGTTCTCCTCTTAAATAAGTCTCATAAGAAGTATCATCAGGCAAATCCTCTGATGTGTGAATCCGGCGTGCGTCCTCTGCCAGATTTGGATATGCAAGGGCAAATTCCTCCATCCATTTTACCTGCAATCCAATGACCTGTTCCATAATCGCTTTCTTTTCCTTTGAGAGTGTTGGCAACTGGTCAGCAAAAGTCGCGTAATCTTCCGGTGCTGTAGATTCCATCATACGAGCATATTTTTCTTCTACCATATTCCTGCCATGTTCATAATTTGTCTTAAACTCATACAAATACTGAAGCAGCATATCCTCTGTCCACGTCATGTATTGACTCATACGCATCACTTTAAATGTCGGCCAATTATTCTGACAAGAAGCCCTGCCCCCCTCATTCTGCACCTTGTCAAACGCTTCAAACTCTGCCTTTGCAATCGACAGGGAAAGTGCTGTAATCACTGACGTATTGGCGATAATCGCTGTCAGAAGTGCATCACTTTTTGCGGCAAGCTCCTTGGTGCAAGCATCCAGATAAAGATCACATTGTCCTATTATATCCTGTTTCTCTAACTCATTTGCAAAAATTACAGCAAGTGATTCAATCGCTGTGGTTAGCTCCTGTTCATGTGCACGATCCGCAGGAAGCAAACTGATTTTCTCTATTAATTCTGTCACATTTGTATGGTCTACTGTCATGAGCGGATTCTCTGGAAGTCCCTTAAAAAGCCATTTGTCATGTGGTGCATACGTCCTGTTTAACAAATAGTACAATTTCATAGCATGTTTCATGCATTCTACTTTTGCAAGCTCTGCTGACACAAACTGCCCACGCCTGCGCATACGCGGTAAATTATACTGTCCACTCTGAGAAAACAGTCCACAAGTCTGTGCAATCTTTCTGTACCATACAGCCTTTGGATAATACGCTTGTAAAATTTCCCTGTATTTTGTAAAGATTCCTTCATCATCGCGGAACACTTCCCCATTTACTGCCGCTGCCAACGCATAATCTTGTACTGCAAGCCAACTTTTAATCGCATCCATCTTTTCCTTTCCAGATGCATGATTCTCCTCTGGTTGTGCAAAGATTCCTACTGGATTGATGCCAAGTACATTTTTATAAAATTCTTCTATGATCATAACACCACAGCGGTCCTTACCATGAAATGTCTCAATCCTATCAATCCCCATAAAACTTGTTGGCAAATTTTCGTAAGCCGCCTGTAATTCTTTCCCAATCTGATTGTATACCTCTTTTGTAACCCACAAGACAAATCGTGGTCCAAAATCATGATCTCTTGACAAAACATCATCAAAACCAAAACAATCAGACCCTTTTCCCACAAGTCCTACTGCAATGCAAGACTCGTAATCTGGAAATTTCTCCGCAATCATTGGCTGGCCGTACTCCTCATAATAGCGGCGACACAATTCTAAACCAGTCATCTCTGGCTTAAGATTTTCTGTAATTTCCTCAACCGTTTCTGATTCTTCTTCCTGCTGTACTTCCTCCAAAGCGGTCTTTTCACTTTCCCGAATAATATCTTCTATAACACTTTCAAAGAGATCTTTTTCCTTTTCTGGCTCTATCCCTTCATTATATGCTTTTTCTGTATCAGAAATCTTTGACTCTATTGATTCTGATTCTATTGATTCTGTGTCTGTTCGTTCTGTGTTAATATCGATTGTCTCCGCGTTCATTTCTTCTGTATTAATATTTGTTGTGTCTGTATTGATTTCTATTGATTCTGTGTCTGTGGTTTCTGTATCGATTGTCTCTGCATTCTCTATCTCCTCATTATCCACAATCTCATTCTCTGATACACGCTCCTCTAAAACCAACGCTTCTAACGCTTGATTTTCCAATGCCGACGTAATATTCTCTGCCTCTCCACTCTGTTCTAACGAATTTTCTGACACATTTTCCTCTGGCAGAGTAGTCTGTACATCAGCTTGTTTAGATGCTTGTACTTCGTCCAATCTGCCTTTTATAATCTGAATATTATCACTTAATCTCTGGTATTGAATATTGTCTGTTCCCAGATATTTTTCCACACAATCTCTGCTCTTTTCCATAATGTTCAGTGCATTTGTGTAGTCCTTGTCCATATAATACAAACTTCCCAACGCGGACAGCGCTGCACTGTAATGTGCATCATCCACGCCAATTTCTTCAAAAATGCGAATTGCCTCCTCCGCTCTCGCCTTCGCCTCGTCATCCTGTCCAAGCTCAATACAGGTGTTGGCAAGATTTGCCTGCGTAACAGCCACCTCAAACTGCTTATCTGACTTATGATTAACAATATAAAGTGCATTTACAAGCTGTTCCTTCGCAGAAGCAAAATCCTTCATTTCCTGATATAGAAGACTGAGATTATTATAGAAATTTGCAAAATACATATCGTCTTCTTTTAACTGTGCTACGTAAATCGGTCTTACTTTATTATATAAATCCAATGACTCCTGAAGCAAACCAGCAGCCCGATGCGCATTGGCGGCATTCAACAGCGTTGTCGCATATGGGATTGTATCTTGGATTCCCATTTCATCCATAAGTGCAATCGCCTTATGGCAGTTTTCTACAGATAGTGTATATTGCCCTGTCTCCCTGTAAAATCCAATAATCTCATTGTAGAGCGTCAGCAGTACATCCTGTGCGTTCTCACTGACTGCCTGTGCAATATGTGACTCCAAATACTGTGGTATTTCTTCTATTTTCTGCTGTGCAAAAAGCTCGTCAAGCTCCTTGGTTACTTGGTTAATGTCCATATTGTCCCTCCTCATTTCTAGAAAAACCGTTTCTCAATATATCAACAGTATGTGCACCTGCGCCAATCAAATCAGCACGCTCACAGACAGCCATTTGATAGCGAACAAACACCTCAAATTCCTCCTCGCTAAGCTGATTTAAAAAGGGTCTTATATAATTTGCTGGCCCGTCAGGTGATACAATCTGTATTCGTTGCAAGCCTACTGCTTGATTTAATGCATCAATTTCCTCTATGCGCATATAGTCATACAATGTGCTTGGTCCAGAAATTGTCTGAAAATCCTCTGTAAAACGCCCCTCTTTTATACACTCTAATATATGATGTTCTTTAAACCCATAAGTGATTACGCTGTATTCATTCATGCAATATGCCACTAGAATTACACCGTCTGGTTTTGTGACGCGCCCTGCCTCCTGCAATGCCTTTTTCTTATTGTCAAAGCCAAACAAATGATACATTGGTCCAAAAAGCAATGTCACGTCAAAACTATCGTTCGCCAACTTTTTTAAGTCAATAGCATTTCCTTGTATCGCCTTGACAGGACTTGCCTTCTTTTTTAAAATTCCAAGATTGTATTTGACAAGTTCTATTGCAGTGACATCATAGCCTTCTTCTGCTAAGGGCACACTGTAACGCCCTGTTCCTGCACCAATATCAAGCACTTTTACTTGATTTATACCGTTCTTCTTTGCGGCCTCATCCAAATATTTGTGAATATATTTCATAGAAACACGATATTCCACCTGTCCATGACGGGAATTAAGTCGTTTTTCCTCATTAAATTTATTATAATATTCCTCAAGCTTTGTCATCTATGCAATGAGTACCTCCATCTTTTTCTGCATCCATGTAATAATTGGCCCGAGGAAAAAAGCCACAAGGACAGTGACGATGCCAACATCACCTCCCAGAAGAAAGCCTGCTGTCATAAAACTAATATCCCAAATCATGCGCACCACTTTAAAGGAAACTTTCTTTACGTGTCTTGAGATAATAAATGGCATCGCATCATATGGCGAGGAGCCAAGCCCCGCACACATATAAGCTGCTGCGCCCAGCAAAAACACTATAAGCGATGGTATCAGCAATATGTATCGATTCCCTGTCGCCTCAAAGAATCCTGCTGGAAGTAATAGGGACCATATCCATCGAAAAAAGTCAGAGATATATCCCAAGAAGCACATATTACCAATTGTTCCAAATCCAATCATACCAAGATCATACCGAATTACAAAGATAAATGTCACCATATGGCACAATAACTGGCAAGTCCCAAAGCTCAAGGGCACATAATTGATAACTCCCTGTGTCAGGCAGGAGCAAGGGTCTGTTCCTAAATTAATCGATCTTAGCAATGACAATCCCAATCCCTGCACTGTCACACCACATAACATCATAATCATTCGCTTCCAAAACTTTGGTGGTCGCGCAAAACATTTTATATTTCCGCTCTCAAAACTCATAGAAGTTATACTCCTCTGTCTTTTTCTGTTCTTCTGGCACAGAAGCTTGTGCCAGTTGTTTTGCATGCACTGCATCTGTGCGGATATCAATTACGGGACCACCAGTTCCATTAATATAATCCCCTGTGATAGTTACCTCACCAATATTGTCATCCTTTGGAATTTCATACATAATATCCAGCATAAAATCCTCAATAATT
Organism: uncultured Lachnospiraceae bacterium; assembly: GCA_910583965.1. GTDB lineage: Bacteria > Bacillota > Clostridia > Lachnospirales > Lachnospiraceae > COE1. The sequence goes on along the minus strand of CAJUAE010000013.1, from coordinate 45,603 downwards.
GCGCGAAGCGCACGTGCACCCGTATCACGTTCCATTGCTTTCTCTGCAATTGCCTCCAATGCGCTATCATCAAAATTCAATTTTACTTCATCTAATTCCAAAAGTTTTTGATATTGTTTGAGAATTGCATTTTTTGGCTCTTTTAAAATCCTGACGTAGCTTTCTTTGGTAAGACTATCCATCGGGCAGATAATTGGCAAACGTCCAATAAATTCTGGAATCATTCCAAATTTTTTCAGATCCTCTATCTTTACTCTTTTTAGAATATTTGCCTCTTTGTCAAAAGCGTCTTTTAATTCTGCGTTAAATCCAATTGAGGACTGTTTTGTAAGTCTTTGTTTAATAATATCCTCCAAATCTGGGAATGCACCTCCACAGATAAAAAGAATATTTCTGGTATTGATTGTTGTCAGTGGAACCATAGCATTCTTGCTGTTTGCTCCCACAGGAACTTCCACATCAGACCCTTCCAAAAGCTTTAGCATTCCTTGTTGTACAGACTCACCACTCACATCACGCGAAGTCGTGTTTTTTTTCTTTGCAATCTTATCAATCTCGTCAATAAATACAATTCCCTGCTCTGCTTTCTCCACATCATTTTCTGCTGCCGCTAACAACTTAGATATCACAGACTCTATATCATCACCAATATACCCAGCCTCTGTCAATGATGTTGCATCTGCAATGGCAAGTGGCACATCTAAAAGCCTTGCAAGCGTTTTTACCAGATAAGTCTTGCCACAACCAGTAGGCCCCAACAAAAGGATATTTGACTTTTCAATCTCAATTTCGTCCATCGTTCCTGTCGTCACACGCTTATAATGATTGTATACTGCCACAGAAATTACTTTCTTTGCATATTCCTGTCCCACTACAAAGTCATCAAGCTGCGCCTTGATTCGATGTGGCGCAGGCAAATCGTTGATGTTAAATACTGCCTTTTCCTTCTTATCCTTTGGCTTTTTTTTCTTAAGTTTCTGGCGATTTGGAATCCCGCCATCTCCTTGTAAGTCCGCAATATTTACAAAACTAATGTTTGGAAAGCGCTTTTTTCCATCTTTATTGTTCTCTTTGTCAAAATTAAAAGTTGTGTTATTTAGCATTCCCTGATAATCGAACTGGCTAACAGTGTCCATCGTTTTATGCATACAATCTGAACAAACAGAAATATGATTTGGAAGTTTAAACATTTTTCCAGTCTTGCTCTCAGGCCGGCGACAGATAAAACACACGTCCTCATACTCGTTTTCCTTCTCATTCTTCTCGGTTTCTTCTGTCTTCTCATCCTCTGTCGTATCCACAATCTCTAATTCTTCATTATTGTCATTGTCAAAATTGTTATCCAATATTATACCCTCCGTTACTACTCTTTAGAACCCAGTTTTACAGTGACTGTCAATTCCTTATATTCTCCTTTCGTTGGTCGCATCAACACAATCTCAATCTCTGTTCCTGCAGCATAGTACTCCAACAACCCCTGTAGTTCCTCCATGCCCCCTATCCGTTCGCCGTCTATGTAGGTAACAATGTCTCCCTTTTGAATACCTGCTTTGTCGGCTGCTGTATCGGCAAGCACATTTGATACAAATGCTCCCTCTGGCATGTCGTAGCGTTGCATTGCTTCCTCAATCACATCTGTACCAGCAACACCCAAAAATGCCCGCTCTGCCTCAGGAACTTTTTTCTTGGTCTCTCTTAACATCAAATCCTCAATAATAGGCTCTGCTGTCGTAATTGGAATTGCATATCCCATCCCTTCAATCACGTAATCTGCAATCTTGCTGGAATTAATACCAATCACTTCACCTTTTACATTGAGCAAAGCGCCTCCTGAATTACCCGGATTAATCGCTGCATCTGTCTGAATCAGATACCCTTGCTCTGTCATATCTTGGTCATCTGCGTACACCATTCTATTTAGCGCACTGATAACCCCTGTTGTGACGGACTGACCATATCCTAAAGAATTACCAATTGCAATTGCAGGTTCTCCTACCTGCAAGCTATCCGAATCTCCAAAGGCAGCAATTGCAATGCTGTCCAATGTCTTTTCAGACATATCATCCAAAAATACTGAGACAATTGCAAGGTCATTTTCTGGAGAAGTTCCCTTCACATACGCAGTCGCTTCCCTATCATCAATAAATTTCACATACAGATTATTATTATCCTGAATCACGTGATAATTCGTTACAATTAGCATTTCCTCATCACTCTGCGCAACAATAATTCCAGAGCCATTCGCTTTCTCGTCGTACTCCTCATCATACCAAAAATCATATGCTGTATATTCATTTGTAATAGATACTACACAAGGCATTGCTGCCTTGACCACTGCAGTCACATCTGCTGCGACAGCAAGCATTTGGTCCTCTTGTTCCACAACCTCAACATGACGCACTTCGTCAGAAAACTCTTTTTTGTGAAGTTCTTCTGTCTCGGTTTCTTCTTCCTTTTTACGTCTTGTCTTTGTCTCAGGTTCCGTTTCCTGTTCTGTATTCGTTTCGGTTTCCTGTTTTGTCTCTGTATCAGATTCCGTTTCCTGTTCTGTATTCGTTTCGGCTTCCGCTTCCTGTTCTGTTTCTATCTCAGATTCGGTTTCCTGTTCTAATTCTGTTTCTGTCTCGGTTTCTGATTCCGATTCTTCCTCAAACCGTGGTTTTTGAAGAATATCCCCAGTTCTGGATCGGTCATTACTGCCTCCTCTAACTCTTGAGTCCATAGGCAGTGGAGCGTTGACGCCCTTTTGGTCAAAAGTTTGTAACATTGTGCTGTTCCCAGATTTTGCATCAACATAAATTTCTACTTTATCCAGCCACGCTGGATGCGCAATCTTTTCATTTGTAAAATTATTGATAAGACTACTGGCGCCCAACGCATATACACCAGCAAATGCAGTACACCCCAGAACCACCACAATATTCTTAATCGTTGTATTTTTCTTTCCCATACCTTAACTTCTCCTTCATCACTCCACTGTAACGGATTTAGCGAGATTTCGCGGTTTGTCAACATCACAGCCTTTCCCAACTGCTACATAGTATCCAAAAAGCTGCAGTGGTATAATTGCCAGTGAATTGGTAAAATATTGATTGGTTCTTGGAATATAGATTACATAATCCGCAGCTTTCTCTATCTCCGTGTTTCCCTCGTTGGTGACAGCCAGCACAAATGCCCCTCTTGCTTTCACTTCAACCATATTGCTAAGTGTTTTCTGAAAAAGCGCATCTTGTGTGGCGACAGCCGCGACAAGAGTTCCCTTCTCAATTAACGATATCGTTCCATGTTTTAATTCTCCTGCTGCATACGCCTCAGAATGAATATAAGAAATTTCCTTGAGCTTTAGTGAACCTTCCATAGAAATTGCAAAGTCAACGCCCCTTCCGATAAAAAATACATCTTTTGCACCAATATAACGATTGGCAAAGCGCTGAATACGCTGTTTGTTTGCCAAAAGCATTTCAATCTGTGCAGGAAGGCGTTTTAAGTCTTCTAGCATTTTATGAAAAACAGTCTCCTCCAAGTTTCCACGTACTTTTCCAAATTTTATCGCAAGTAAATAAAGTGCAATCAGTTGCGCACTATACGCTTTTGTCGTAGCAACTGCAATCTCTGGACCTGCCCATGTATACATTACATTGTCCGCCTCGCGCGCAATCGAACTTCCTACAACATTTACAATGCCAAGCACTTTATGTCCAAGTTGTTGTGATTCCCGCAGCGCTGCAAGTGTGTCAGCCGTCTCACCAGACTGGCTGATTACAATCACCATTGTTCCATCTTCTAAAATTGGGTTGCGATAGCGAAATTCACTCGCCACATCGACCTCCACCGGAATCCGCGCAATTCCTTCTATCACATATTTTCCAGTTACACCGGCATGGTATGCAGAACCACATGCCACAATAAAAATCTTGCGAATTGTCTGGATTTCCTCCTCAGTCATACCCAGCTCCTCAATCACAATATCCTTGTCTTTAATGCGCGGACTTAATGTATCCGTGACCGTCTTTGGCTGCTCATACATCTCCTTCAACATAAAGTGCGCATAACCACCTTTTTCTGCGGCATTGGCATCCCACTCAATTGTGACTGATTCTTTTGTGATTTCCTCCTCATCCACTGTGTAGAAATGCATATGGTCAGCGCGAAGACGAACCACTTCCTGATTCTGTATAAAATAAACTTTTCTGGTGTATTTTAGTATGGCGGGCACGTCTGACGCAATAAAACAGCCATCTTCATTTTGTCCAACAATAAGTGGACTATCTTTTCGCACTGCAAAAATTTGATCAGGGTGTTCTGCAAACAAGATTCCCAAAGCATAAGATCCCTGCACACGATGCATTACCTTTGTGATGGCCTCCAAAGGATTTCCTTTGTAATAATAATCAATTAAATGCGCTAATACCTCTGTATCTGTGTCTGAGACAAAAGTATATCCTTTTGATATTAGTTTCTCTTTCAATGGAAGATAGTTTTCAATAATTCCATTGTGTACTACTGCAATTGTCTCGTCAGCATTATAGTGTGGATGCGAATTGACATCGCTCGGTGCACCATGTGTCGCCCAGCGCGTATGACCAATCCCAATATTTCCAGGCATTGTAGCACCGCCATGTGTCAGTTCCTCGAGTACTTTAAGTCTTCCTGCGGATTTTCTAATCTGAATGCATTCCCCGTCAAAAACAGCCATTCCCGCCGAGTCATATCCTCTGTATTCCAGCTTAGAAAGCCCTTCAAGTATCACTGGCGCCGCTGCATGTTTTCCAATATAGCCTACAATTCCGCACATGTTTTCTATCCTCCATTTTTCACCGCTGCCCTATAAATTATTCCCACTTTAGTCCCAATATGTCTTGCTGGCACTACACCATCTCACCATCCTAAGCGGAAGGGACTGAAAATGTTTTCCCAACTGATATCCAATCAGTTTAAAAGCACTTGACACAAACAGATAAGGTATCAGTACTCTATGCCCTGTTTTGCATAGATGACGAATTGTATCTCGAACTAATTTCATACCTTCTTGTTCCGAAGATACAATATCAAACACTTCAGGATGCTCTGCCTGGGAAACTCCCAAATCAAAATTTCTATGAAACTGTTGCATACAAGTATAATTGTGGGAATGCTGCACACATGCCTCTGCCGCATAAGCGATACAGTATCCTGCATTAACTGCATGTCCTGCATAAATCATATCCTCGTTAAAGATTGCTTTCTTTACAAATCCACCCATATTCTCATAAATTTCTCGATTATAGACAGCACATACATTGGAGCAAAAAAAGGTTTTAATGCCAAGCCGCTCCACATCTTGCAATGATTTTATAAAAGAATCTTCTGGGTAATTAAAACTTCTAATGTACTTCTCAATCTCACGGCAATCTGGGTGTGGAAGTTGTCTTGCATATGCAGCAGCAATATTATCCTGTTTGGTCAATGCACAAATTAAATTCTGAATAAGCTGATTATCCACTGGCAGAGCATCCTGTGTCATACATACAAAGGCATCTGCCTTAGAGTACTGCACTCCTTTTGCCCTAGTCCTGCCATGATCAAACTCCTTCTCTGAAAGATGATGTACCTCAATATTTCTGTACTTTTCCAAAAAGCCTGTCCCATAAAAGAGACTATAAAAATATCGTTCTTCTGTATTCATAATAATAATTTTCCGCACGGGATATGTCTGCTCCTCCAATGCCTTAATCAGTCTAAGGACTGGCTTTGCGGGCTTGTAGGTCAGCAATATGACATCTACACTGTACTGCATGGATATCCCCCCTCCGAATCTATATTTATCACCAGGGCATCTGCGGAAAAGACAAAGACAATAAGGAACCGGCGTTACGGTCCCTTATTGACTCCTCTATTCTCCATTATAACTGATACCCGTTTCCGCTGCAATACGCTGACTGCACTCCTTTACAGTTTCTGACGGGACATAATCCTGCTCATCAAACAAAAACTCATGTAGCAGAGTTACATTCTTTGTGAGATCAATTGGCACAACAACGCTCTGACTTCCCACACGCCCGTTCATCTTGACATGATCCGCAAATGGAAAACCGGATGTTTCACCGATATCATAACTTGAGATATCTGCAAGCAACGACAAAATTTCTTGAATGGAAAGTGAAGTTGCTATCTCACTGAACACAGCATTGGTAATCTCATCGATTGTTGCAGGTTTCAACTGCATTGCCTTTTTTGCCATCTGTGTCAAGACCGTTCGCTGCCTTTCAGTTCTAGCGCCATCTCCTCCGACATAGCGGATACGAGAATATGCTGTTGCCTGTAGCCCGTTCAATGTCTGCAATCCCGATTTGGTAACAGGCGTATAATCCACTCCTGCCGTTGCTTCAAAATTGGGCTCTCCTTTTGCATTCAGCCCTGTCTGCTTTCCTACCATTGAAATCTGATAGTTATTCAAATCTTTAATTTCTGCCTCAGTTACATTTATCTCAACACCGCCAACCGCATCTATCACATGAATCACAGCGTCAAATCCCACAGTGACAAAATCTGTAATATCCATATCAAAATTCATGTTAAGCATACTAATTGCCTGTTTTGCTCCACCCTTTGCATAGGCAGCATTTGCTTTGCTATACTTATCTGTAGATAAATTCAACCAAGTGTCACGATAAACGGACACTAATTTAACTTCTTTTGTATCTTGATTGATGGACGCAATCATAATAACATCTGTTCGTGTATTTTTATCAAGTTCCTTATCACGTGAATCCACGGCAAACAGAGCAATATTTCTGTAGCCTTTCATACTGGTTGTGCCATCGTCAATCACCTGTTGCACTTCCTTATTGATATGGACATCATCTGGTTTTATATCCACATACTGGATTAGCTGCGATTTTTTGACTGCCCAGAGCGCACCGACGAGTATCAGCAACAAAAAAATTTCCGATACAAATAGTATAATTTTTCTGCGCTTTTTCTTTGCTGCTTGCTGTGGAGTCAAGCTCCTTGCATTTTTTCCATTCTTTTTCTTAGGTGCGTTTCCTGCTGTGTTCTGCATTTTCTTGTTGGCGGGTCCTGGATGACCAGAAGCACTTGACACAGGTCTTCTTGACTGACTGTTTGGTTTTTCTTGACCCATTAGTCTTGATTGACCATCCTGTGTCAGTCTAGTCTGTCCGTTTGCTGGTCTTCGCCTTGGCTGACCTTCTGCCGTACTTTGACGCACTGGCCTTGTTTGACCTTCTGCTGACCCCTGACGCACTGGTCTTGACTGACTGTTCGTCGTACCTTGGCGCACCGGTCTTGTTGACCCATCCGCAGTTCCCTGATGTGCTGGTCTTGACACAGGTCTTCTTGCTCGGCCATTCTGCGTCTGACTTCTTGGCTGTCTATCACTGCTGTTTGGCATCCTCCTGATATTATTATTTTTATTATTATCATACTCCTGCATTTTATAAACCTCCATGCTGCCAAAAGCGGCGCGCAAATTTGTACTTCTGCACAGAATTATTGATAGCAAAGTGCTCAATAGGCATTTTTATTGACAAATCCCTTAAATACTGTAAGAAATAAAATCTTCAAATCAAAGGTCATCGACCAATTTTCAATGTAATAAAGATCATATTCAATCCGCTTTTTAATCGAGGTGTCCCCCCTATATCCATTTACCTGTGCCCATCCTGTTATCCCAGGTCGTACTTGATGTTTAATCATATATCTAGGAATTTCCTCCTTAAATTTTTCAACAAAAAGAGGTCTCTCAGGACGTGGACCAATCAGGCTCATATCCCCTTTCAACACATTAAAAAACTGTGGAAGCTCATCGATACTCGTACTCCGAAGAATCCTACCTACTTTTGTCACCCTTGGATCATTTTTGGTCGTCCAACCCTTTTTCTCGTCAGCGGTACTTTGTACTTCCATACTTCGAAATTTATACATCTGAAAGGGCTTATTGTGCAGCCCAACCCGTTCCTGCTTAAATATCAGTGGTCCTCTGCTCGTCGCTTTCACACCAATCGCTGCCACCAGCATAAATGGAGACGACAGTACAATCGCAACAAGTGCACCTACAATGTCCACCAGCCGTTTCATCAACATATTTGCTGTATTGTTGAGCGGTACTCTCCTGATATTCACCACTGCAAGCCCGTCAAGGTCTTCCAGATAAGGTCTGCTAGGAATCACACTGTTATAGTCAGGAATAAATTTCGTGTGAACACCCGACTTCTCACAGATATTGACAATACTTTCAAGTCTATCATAGTCTGACAAGGAAAGTGTGATACCAATTTCATCCAACCTATTTTCAGGCAATATCGTATGCAACGTATCAATCTCTCCTGTCACTTGAACCCCTTTATAGACAGCCCCCACTGGAACATGATCGTCTAATATACCACAGACTTCATAACCCCATTCAGGATTCGCTTTAATCTTGTTGATGTATTCCTCCGCCGCACGCGAGTATCCCACCAGTAAAATATGCTTGACATTGTAGCCTTTCTTGCGCATTCGTCGCAACGCGTATCGAACACTTTTTCGCATAAGCGATTCTGCCACAATATTAATTCCGTAGAAAACTCCGATCATACCACGCGAGAAATCTGGTATATTAATTGCAAAAAGCACTACCATAATCGCTAGAAGCCCAATGGTATTTGCTCTTATGATATTAAAAATCTCATATACTGTCTTTGCTGTACGCTTGGATGAATACAGATCAAACGCATTGTACAGAATCAGATATCCCGGAACGATTGCTACAAATGCAGTGAAATAAATCTGCACTGCCAAAATACCTGTACCGGGGTCATTTTCTTTCACATATCCGCCGAGCCACAAAAACCAGGAAAGCCAGTAAGCGGCTCCTATAACCAGTGCATCGAGCAAAACCAGCAGTCTGTTAAAATACTTCTGATTATCTCTTATCAATTTTTTCACCTTAATTCCAATGGAAAGAATTTAACTCATTATATTCTACAATATTTGAGCAAAAAGTACAACTTTTTTTTTACTCATGCAAAAAGCCGGAACAAATTCCTCCAAAGTTCAAATTGTATCAGCACGTAATTTCTAATTCTTTTCTTTTCAAAGCGCTGCTTATGTCTTCTTCCAACAGGTCCTGCTGAGAGCTTGATCCCTTTCCAGAGGCCTGTTATATATTCTCTCCCCATTCCTTTTCTTGTAAAAAATAATATTTTTACCAAAAAACCTATCATCAGGAGCGGTAAATTCAACAAAATCTGCAAAGTTGGCATATTTTTGTAGATTAGATAAACACTGTTTCTTGATGCCAATCTTGTCTTAAATGCATTGTATCGCGAACCACTCGTAGCGCTTCCTGCATGGTATACTATAGAGTTTGCCGCAAATCGATTTCTATATCCAAAAATTTTTGCCCTATATCCCAAATCAATATCTTCAAAATACGCAAAGTGTTCCTCATCAAACAATCCAACTTGATTATCTTCCAGCAATTCCCTGCGATAGATAGCAGCTCCTGCACAAGCAGCAAAGATATCACAGTCTTTATTATAGTATGCTGCACTCTTTCCTTTGCCTCTTGCAAACGCCCAACCCAGCGCACAATAATAATCACCTGCATCATCCATCACTTCTTTATCATACAATGAAATAAGCTTTGCCGAAGCGGAAAAAAGCCGTTTGCGTCTGTCATTGTCCATCACTTTCTCCAGCTCATGCACAAAAGATAAATCCACCTGTGTATCATTGTTTAATAAAATCACATAGGGCGTTGTGCTTAGACGGATTCCTTGATTAACTGCATGACTAAAACCCGTGTTGGTCTGGTTTGTGATAAGCTTCACCTGTGGAAATCGATCGCGCACCAATTCCATGCTTCCATCTGTTGATGCGTTATCCACCACAATCACTGCAATCTCTTTTGTTGTCCCACCATACAGACTTTCGAGACAGGTCTGTATATATTGCATACCGTTAAAATTAGGTATCACAATTGTTGACTTTATCATAATTCACTTTTAACCGTGTTCCTTTCACATTTTTCTCACACAAACAGGGTCCAGCAACAGCCTTGCCCCATTTTCTGTCAAGCGCGCGCACAGCTTTTCGCCAAGTTCCATTAATTTTTTATCGCCCTCTGCAGTCCTCTCTAACTCCTGTATCCACTGTGGTAGCTCCTTTTTCTCAGTAGTCAACGTACTGATGTACGAATGGCCTGTTACTTCCTCATAAACAGACTGATACGCCTTGTTGACTGCCATATTGCGCAAATCAAGCCATTTTGTATTTTGATACAAATCCATTCGATTCATATAGCCAGCATACAGCAGAGGCTGCCCTTGATAGATACCAGATACTACTTTTCCATGCTTTGCAACAAAACCGCCGACCGCAGCCAGATCTGGTCTGTGTGTTAGGATACTGTCCCCATATTCAATCCGATAAAATCCAAGATGTTTGTTGTGACGGACATCAACTTTCCACCCCATACGCGATGCAAAATCAATCAATGCTTTTTTACCAGCCTCATACGCATACATTTTGCTCTGTGGATTATCCGCTGTAGAATTTTCATGACAGCGCCAGTGATAGAGCACTTTTGGAACATGCACAATGGACTCCTCAATCGGCCTTGCCTCTTTGCGTTCCTTCTCCTTTATTAATAGATTGCTCACAATCCTTAAAATAATGTCATAGTCCTGTGAACCATCATATTCTTTTCTAATCTGCAATTTTTTAAGTATATCTGCTCGCACTGTCATAAAATGACAGATATAATTATTAGTCAATAGCAAGTCCAAATTAAAGTCAAGTTTAAAGTGTGGGTCATAAAAGTGTCTTCCCGATATATCGCACTTGTCCTCGTCAGAATACGCCAAAATCGGTCGACTTTTTTGTATAGCGCGCGCCATCTCATATAAAGCATCTGGGGTCAACAAATCATCATGATCTAACAATCCATAATAATCCCCTGTTGCAAAAGCAATTGCCTGATTGGTGTTCTCGGCAATTCCATTGTTTTTTTCCAGCCAGATATATCGGATTCTTGCATCTTGATACTTGCTGACTAGATTCTTGACAGTATTTTTCTCACTTCCATCTGCAATGACAAGCTCCCAATTGTCATAAGTCTGTGCAATACAACTCTCTATCAGCGCGTTCATATAAACCGCCTGCGTCTCATACGCGGGCACCAATATTGAAAACTTAATATCCGATACACGCTTATCCGCCCTCTGTCTTGCTAAAATTTCCTCATTAGGCGCATGATAATCATAATTGGCATAATATTTTGCCGTCACCCGCTCCCACGCTGCAACAACCGCTTCGCCATAGCCATTTTTCTTGCTATAATTAATTGTCTTTTTAATATTTTGCGCCAGTGACATCTTAATCCCCATCCTCCATTTGCTTATGATTTCTTTTCCAAAAATATCTTTCTGGTAACAAAATTATAGACCATCACAATTGCCGTCGCTATCACTTTTGCGCCAGTGTAAGCAAGGTCATAATTCAATAAATTTTGAATGAATTGAATCCCGCCATAAATTGGCCCGACACAAAGCCAGATAATCAACTGATTTAATCCCAGTCCAATCACACTTAATATAATAAATGCAATAAATTCCTTCTTGCGATCTAAATTTTCTTTCCGCTCAAAGACAAATTTAAAACTCATAATATAATTTATAATCACGGAAACTGTAAATCCCAGCGCTGAACCTGCCATGGATGCAAGTTCAAAAAGCGATTCGCCGCCCAGTTTCACAATCATTTTCATAACCGAAAGTCCAATGACATAATCAATACCAAAGCAGATCACACCCACCACACCAAATTTCATAATCTGCGCAAATAAATTCTTCATAAAAATCTCCTATTTTTCAAATGTAAGTTCTTTACGAAATGAAACCAGACGGCTTTTGCCTTAGCCGTCCGGTTTGATTCATCTGTGTTCTGAATGATTATTTTTATTCTTCTATGACAGCCTTAACCTCGTTTGTAAGATTCTCAACTTTCTTCTGTGCATCCTCAAGACTTGTTCCTTTGACACCCATGTAGAACTTAATCTTTGGCTCTGTACCAGAAGGTCTTGCACAGCACCAAGAATCATTTGTAAGGTCAAAATAAAGTACATTGGACTTGGGCAGACCTGTTGGATAAGTTTTGCCGCTCTCAAGCTCTGTGATAACATCATTCTCATAATCTCTTACGCGCACAACTTCCAACTCGCCAAAGCTCTTAGGCGGATTGTTGCGGAACTTGTCCATCAGTGCCGCAATCTGCTTCGATCCATCAATCCCTTTCATTGTGATTGCATATTGTGTCTCTTTGTAGTAACCATACTTTTCATAAATCTCAAGCATCATATCATAAAGCGTCTTGCCGTTCTTCTTGCACCATGCAGCAACCTCGCACAGACACATCACTGCGACAACCGCATCCTTATCTCTCGCATGAGTTCCTGCAAGACATCCATAGCTTTCCTCAAGACCAAACACATAGTTGTTAGAGCCTGTCTGTTCAAACAACTTAATCTGTTCACCAATAAACTTAAATCCTGTAAGCACCTCTATCAACTTTACGTCATATGCTTTTGTGATGGGAGCTGTCATGTTCGTTGTCACAATCGTTGTGACAAGTGCAGGATTTTCTGGCATGGTTCCCGTTGCTCTGCGCTCTCTCAAAATATATTCCGCAATCAGCATACCTGACATATTACCTGTAAACGCCTTGTATTCTCCACTCTTTGTATCAAGCGCATAGATACCAAGTCTGTCTGCGTCTGGATCTGTCGCAAGCACAATGTCTGCATTTTTCTCTTTCGCAAGTTTTAAGGCATATGTAAATGCCTTTGGATCTTCTGGATTTGGATAATCCAGAGTCGTAAACTTTGGATCAGGATTTTCCTGCTCTGGCACAACATATACATTCTTAAATCCAAGTTCAGAGAGAATCCTTCTCACTGGCTTGTTTCCTGTTCCACATAGCGGCGTATATACAATCTTAATATCATCTGCAACTGCCTGAATCACATCTGGATGAATGATCTGCTTCTTTAACTCCACCATATAAGCATCATCAATTTCCTTGCCAATTACCTGATACAGACCTGCCTTGATTGCTTCTTGCTTATTCATTGTCTTCACAGTATGATAATCGGTTACCGCCTTCACCTCATTAATGACATCCTTATCTTTTGGTGCTGTAATCTGTGCACCGTCCTCCCAATATACCTTGTAACCATTGTACTCAGGCGGATTGTGGCTTGCTGTGATAACAATACCAGAGATGCAGCCAAGTGTTCTCAGCGCAAAAGAAAGCTCTGGTGTTGGTCTTAACGACTCAAATACATATGCCTTAATGCCATTTGCTGCCATACAGAGTGCCGCCTCATCTGCAAACTCTGGAGACATAAAACGGGAATCATATGCAATCGCAATTCCTTTCTCTTGTCCATTTGCCTTGATGATATAGTTTGCTAGACCTTGTGATGTCTTTCTAACAGTGTAGATGTTCATGCGATTTGTACCTGCACCAATCACACCTCTGAGTCCCCCCGTACCAAACTCCAGCTCCTTATAAAAACGCTCCTCAATTTCGCTCTCATTATCTTTAATCTTTAAGAGCTCGTCCTTTGTTGCCTGGTCAAAATAATCATCATTGAGCCAGAAGTTAAATTCATCCATAAAACTCATACTGCTACCTCCACATAAATTCATTAAAATCAGTGCGTTGTCAGTTTGCACTACATTCCATTTATATTAAATCAAAAATTTGGAAATTTTGCAAGATTCTATGCAAATTATGCAAATTTAATTTGTCTTTAATGAATAATCGCTGCGGTCGAGGGAAAAGTTTGGATTGTAATATGGGTCCCCCTTGGCCAAAATCGCCTTCCATCGCTCGCGAAACAACTCTGACTCATCCTCATAGCGCTCCGCTTTCTTCGCATCCACAATATCGCTGCCGCGCGAAGCCGACTCAAAATGATACAGCTCTGCAAACGGAGTAAAGATATTCAAGTACCCTTTCTCCCTGACACGCAGGCAGAAATCCACATCATTTAGCGCCACTGCAAACGCCTCATCCAATCCGCCAAGCGCATCATAAAGACTCTTTCTGACCATCAAACATGCACCTGTCACAGCAGAAACATTTTGTGCATAACATAACCGTCCCATATAACCAAGATTATCATAATTGATTTTATAGTGTGTATGCCCTGCCGTCCTATGCGCACCAAGTCCAATAACCACACCAGCGTGTTGTATTGTCCGGTCTCCATAATAAAGCTTTGCGCCAACAGCTCCCACATCCGGCCGCTGGGCATACATTAGCATAGACTCCATCCAATTCATAGAAATCACCTGTGTGTCATTATTTAATAACAGCAGATATTTCCCTGTGGCATAACTGGCGCCAAAATTATTTATCTTCGCGTAGTTAAACGTACCTGTATACGTAACAACTGTTATATTTTTCTGTTTTTTAATTGTGTCATAATAATCAAAAACCGCTTTTCCAGTACTGTTGTTCTCAATCACAATAATCTCATAATTACTGTAAGTGCTACGCTCTTTAATGGAGTCAATACAGCGTCTTAAATCCTCAACATGGTCCTTGTTCGGAATTAAAATTGAAATTTTGTCCTCACTGCGTATCTCGTACTTAATCTCAAAGATTGTATCAAATGCACGTGTGCTTTTAATTTCAAAATTTTTAAATCCGCAGCGTGTTAGATGGTCTGCCACTGCCCCTTTTGCCGCTGCGATCGCATAAGGTTTTGCGTTGATATCACTCGCTACGCTTGTTTTATGAGAACGCCAGTAATACAACAATTTTGGCACATGTACCACCTTCTTGGCATTTGCAGTCAGTCGTAAAATCATATCATGATCCTGACTTCCGTCAAAACCACTCCGAAAAAGTTCTGTTCCCTCCAAAAGTTCTCTTGAAAACACACTAAAATGACAAATATAATTGTTTGCGCGCAGATTGTCTGGCGCAAAATCTGGCTTAAAATGCAATGTGATCATATTGTCAATACTGTTGCCTTTAAAAGTAGTCTCATCACAATAAATATAATCTGCTCCTTGTTCATTAATAACTTTGACATACTCGTAAAGCGCGGAAGGATGCAAAATATCATCTTGATCAAACAGACCAATATAGGTACCAGTAGCAAATTTAAAACACTCGTTTGTATTTCCAGAAATACCACCGTTTTTCTCTAATTTATGGTAGACAATTCTACCATTTGCGCGAGCGGCATACTCCTTGCAAATTTCTTCAATATAACTGTGTTCTGTATCAGACCCATCGGCCAGACATAGTTCCCAGTTTTGATAAGTCTGATTCATCACTGAGTCGAGCATCTCTATCTGAAATTCCCGTTGATTATTCCACAGTGGCACTAAAATACTAATTTTTACCATCTGGTCAAATACGGTATTTCTCTGCCGCTCTGTTTCTTCTGGTGTCGGAAAGCTGGCTGTTCCGTGAAGTTTCTTTGCCTCCGCCTCAATTTGTTTCTGTTTTAATTTTCTGGCAATTCCTTTTGGTCCACCCAGATTCCGCAGGCGCCGATAATTGCGAAGTCCCCAATGCATTGTCTGGCGCAAAGGTTTAGACGCTTTCCACAGTGGATTGTTCTTGATGCGGTCCAACTGAAACTGAAGGCTGTCCGCCTCATTTCTGGCATCTGCAAGTCTACCTGCAAGAGACGCTGCGCGTGCTTTTTCCTGCTCATATGCCTGCTTATAGAATTGCACATCCTGCACTTCCTTATTCTGATGAATGTCACTCATATCTTTTGCCATTTTGTCCCACACCTTTCTACTGTGAATTTCCATCAATTTTTATAAATACCAAATTTCCTGCTTGGTCATGTATATACAACAAATATTTTTTGTTGATAAGAACTGCTATTCGATACTTTCCATGTCGCAGTCCTTGTTTTGCAAACAGCAAAGAAATGCCTGAAAGTGCTACATTTTCTGTACTTTTATCCTCTGCAAACAATTCTGCCACATCTTCGCGTAACTTTGACGGCAGGTCAAACACATATATTGTTCCTACACCAGCTTTCTCAGTTTCCTCGACAAGCCAAATATTTTTAAAAAGTCTTGCATTATCGTGATTGCGCTGAACACACCAGCCAGTTATTGTCACCATTTTATCGTCCTGTAGAACGCTATCTATCTGAAACATCAAAAGATTTCTACCTGTAATTTTGTCATATATTTTTCCAGCAACGTTGCTACTTCGATACAGTCGCTCGCGAAAACCTTCCCGCCGCACAATATCACTTGACCATTTGCTGCCCTGTGCCGCTAAAAGTACAGGCTTCGCCATTTTATCGCACGCATATAAATAATTGACATTATAATCCACATCTTTTTTCCACTGTACCAAATGCGGGCTATAAAACGGATCTGTAGCACGAAACAAAGGATATTTTTGATACAGTCGTTCTTTTTCATCCTGCAATCGCTGTTGCTTTTCTGGGGAAAAATCGTATCCCCGACTAAGAGATTCATGATGAATCAACACTGCCTCATTGACTTGCACCGAAAAATATCCCCGCTGATACAGCCGAAAGCAAAACTCCACATCATTGTATGCTATTGGAAAGGACGTATCAAATCCGCCAACTGCATCAAATATAGTCTTTTGAATCAACATACAAGCGGCAGTGACCGCCAACATATTATAATTTTGCGTGTTATGCCCATAATAAATACAGCCTATATCTCTCCTACCATTCAACTTATGTGCAGGTCCAATCCCCATATTGGTGATTCCCACATGTTGGATTCTATTACAGTTTTCTTCTGAATGACTTGGATAATACAATTTTGCTCCGACAGCGCCCACATGAGACTTCATGGCATACACCATCATTTTATTGAGCCATTTTCTACTTTCAATGGTATCAATAACCTCCACATCATCATTCATAAAAAGCAAATAGTTGCCAGTTGCATACTGGGCACCAATATTACACAACGCAGAAAAATTAAATTCCTGTCTCTGATAAAAATAATAAATTCTATGTTTTTTGTCTGTGTTGTTGTGTGTGTCAATAAAACTCGATATCTGGTGTTTCTGTTCTAAACGACTACCATTATCCACAACAATCACTTCATAATTTTCATATTCAGTGTATCGAATCAGTGTTTCCAAACAATGTTTTAACAATTCTGCATGGTCTTTACTTAGAATAACAATGGATACTTTCTCTTGTCCGAAATCCTTTTGATGTAGTTTTTGAATTTTTTCCGAACACTCCATTCGCTGTATTTTGTTGGGGTTATCATTGGTATACAATATCTCTGGTATATGGACAATCCCTATATTTTTTCTTAGCTGATGCCTGTTTAGCGCCTTCTGAAATATCCAATAGACAAGTTCATAGAGGTCGATTTCTTCCTGAAATTTGCTAATAATCTCCAAGATCACATCTCCGCGAATAGCAAACACACTGCCAAGATAAAAAAAAGAAGCGAGTGTATCTGGTGAGAAATCAGGTTTAAACCAAGGCAGCCCCCTATAATACAGATTCCCTTTCTCTGTACTGTATTGATATGGCTCTATGACTGCTGTGTCAAAACAATTTTCCTCTATATCATATAGTTCTTGCAAGGTTCCTGCATAGTCCTCATCTGCATAGACAAGCATCGTTTCTGCTTTCTCAGACACAAAAAAACACTTTGCTATCCGCTGTTCTGCATTCTTTGTTAGTATTCCGCCCTCTCTCACAAACAGATAAATTTGCTCTGATTGAATTTCCCCAAAACATTTTATACTATCCATACACGAAGAAAAGGGAAGCTTGTTTATCTGCTTCCCTGAAACCATCGTATCCTCTGTTTTTTGCTGTTTTAACCACTGCAGATACGGTGTCTTCTGTGCAAAAAATTCTTTCTGATATTGTAATGCTTCTTCTTTCATTCGATTGCCAGCTTTTTCTCCATCCTTCGATATAGTCTCTGTCTTGAGCAGCTATCCTTTGCAGTCATCCACAACTCATACGTATCTGGCGGCAAGATTCCCTCAAAAATCCAACTACAAAATCCAGTCAATTCCACATTTGTTTCATCCGGCAAAATTGCTGCTACATCTTTGCGATATCGTTTCTGTACAGGAAGCTCCCACACATTGCCAGCATTATTAACAAAAAGGATTTTAAATTGATAGCGCGCATTGTCTACACCAGGTATATACGCCCAGCCTTTAATGAGATAATATACCTTTTTCGTATGATCTTTACGCCCACAATCCTCTACGACAATCATAATTGCCTTGTTCATTTTTTCCTGTGGTGGAAGCTTTTTTCCCTCCACGGGAACATCTCCTACAGCGATATCATCTGCACGTTCATACCCTTCCAACCAGCGACAACTGTACTCTGGTTCTCCACTGTTTAACAACGTTCCAATAAAAGGGTCATGCCTGTAAAGATTAGGGTGCCGTTCATATAACACATTTTGCTCTGTCGTCAGACGTTTTAATTTCTTCTCATCTTTTAAGTCATCTCCGCGACTAAGCGACTCGTGATGATACAAGACTACGTCATTGCGCTGGACATTATATAATCCTTTATCCCCTAAGCTAAAACATAAATCGACATCATTATATGCCACAGCAAGCCCTTCATATAATCCGCCCATAGCAAGAAAACAATCTTTGCGCATTAAAAGACAAGCAGCTGTGACACCAATCATATCATACACAAAACGATTCCTGCCATAATAGTAAGACAGATTGTCATCCAACAGTTTTAGTTTATGCCCAGGGCCCGATATCGTATTGGTAATCCCTACATGTTGTATTTTGGTCGAGTTTGGATACAAAAGTTTTGCACCCACTGCACCGACATGTTGCAATGATGCTTGACCAACCATTCTAGTTAGCCATGAATCCTCAATTACCTCCATATCATCATTAAGTAACAGAATATATGTTCCCTTTGTCTCTTTCACCCCTAGATTACACATTCGTGAAAAATTATAGTCCATTGGCAAATATAGATACCGAAACGGACACTCCACACGGAAATTTTCAAGTGTAGCACGCACTTCCTCTGTACTTCCATTGTCGATCACAATCAATTCAAAATTGGGATAATCTGTGTGCATATAAATAGAGCGAATACACTGTTGCAATACCTTTGGGTTGTCCTTAGAGGGAATAACAATACTGACAAGCGGCTTATCTGGCACTTCATAGATTGGATAAGAGATTCCTGTCCCTTCATCTACCACCATTTTCCCTACAAGTCCACGCCGCACCATTGCCTGTTTTCGGATATCGTCATATGTGCTACCCACACCGATAAAATCTGTTCTATGCATAAGTGTATCTTCAATTTCTTCCCTGCTGTTTCCCCGCTCGTATGCATGAAAAAGTATCTTGTCAATGTGATTTGGACAACTACCTTGCTCTGATGCCTTCAAGACAAAATCATAGATATTTCTGCGATAATTCGTATCTCCAAGCCACGCAAGCGCTAAAAAAGCCTCTCTGCGAACAGCAAAAATATGTCCAAAGTAAAAAAATGAAAACAAAGTATCTGGCGACCATATTGGTTTTGTCCACGGAAAAATCCGATGCGCACCACCATCATCTTTCAAAACATTTTGTGGTCTGCTCTGATCTAACATCCACACATCTTCATCTGCATAGATAATATCTACATCCTGATGGGATTCAAAATACGACACTACTTCACTTATGGCATTTACTGCTATTCTACCTTCCCGTGACACAAACAAAAGATACTTTTTGTTGCAATCAGACAAAGAAAAGCGGCTGCCGCAATCCTCCATATAGACAATGCCAAGCTCAGAATATCGCTCTGTTCCCGCTTTCTCAGAAGCGCGCTGCTCATTCTCCTGCACCCATACTAAATAGGGATCGGTCTGGCAGCGCAAGTCTCTCTCATACGCTTCAATACAACTCTGATATAACCTATCCTGTATGGCACCCTTTATCTTTCCTAACATGACTCTCCTCCATCTCAGAGTATATTATATCATTTCTTTGACTTAAAAAATGTCTTTGTTTTAGAGAGAAAGCTCTCTTTTGTTGCACTCTGTACAATCTGTACTGCAAACTGCGGTGGCAATTCCAGAACATCCAATTCCACTGTAAGGTGTTGCCCTCCTTCTACATCAAAAGCGAGGTTAGGGTCCTCATGGTCAAACACAACCACTCCACATTCTTGCCAACAGCCATTCGCCACAATTTCTTCTGCACTATACCTTCTATCTCCTACCTGAATCTTAAGAATCTCCACAACACAAGAAAATGAGCAAGGATCAATGCGAAACTTTACTGCGCCCTCAGGAATATCAAACTCCAATCTCAAGTGTTTTCCCAGCAGGTAACAGTTCAACAGTTTTTGTGAATTTTCTTCGCTAAATCCTTCACCATAATCAATAAAAATCTGCACTACATACTGCAAATCTGCATGACGACAATATTGTACCATTCCTTCCAAAGCGTATGCTGGATTGCCAATGAGTTCCCGCATTCGCTCTGCCGAGGCACGACGCTGCGTAATCCGAAGTTGAAACTCTTGTTCCTCCACGGCTGCCTCCGCTATCTGCGCATCAGAGTATCCTAAAATATCTTTCATAAGAAGGTCCTTGCATGCCCTGCGCATCTCCCCGCCAAGCATGTAGTTATAAAATGCGCGAAAAGCAATATCATTTGAGTCAATATGCTTATCAAACGTCCACTCATAGTCAATGACGTGCCATGTTTCCCCATCCACAAGAATGTTTGGAAAGATAAAATCAAAATTGCTAACTGCAAAAGTATCTTCTTTATAGCGCAGCCAATAAAGATATTCCTCAATAAGCGTTTTAAATCCTGCGACATCGGCTCGCGTTAGGCACTCGTCAAGCAAAGATTCTAATGTCCTACCATTACAGTACGCAAAAGAGAGTCCATTTCTAAGATCCTCCCCAATCACAGCGCAAGTATTGATTCTAATCTTTGTTCCCTCATAACGCACCGACAATTGTTCATATGCTTGTTTTGTATTCTTTAAATGTTTACATGCCGCCTCTGTATCTGGCAGCTTCTCCACATGAACTACCCCTGACTGCTCTTTTACAATTGATGTGCGCACTGCCCATTTTGCAGCCCTATCGTTAGAAAATTTAGTGTAAATTACATCAGGCACAGCGCCAACCACCAACAGATAAGAATTTGAAAATAATGGAAACTCCTTCTCCTCCAAAATTTCATCAAATACCTGTTTCTCATCAAATAGGAGCACCCGCTCTCTGTCAAAATTTCTGAGATTATTACTTAACTCCCCTTTCTTGGGCAGATAAGAATCTGAATAAATAGCTGTTGCAAATTTATAATCTGGATACGGATAATAGAACTTATATTCTTTTATTCCAACTTTATCCAATATTTTTTGTAGTCCGTGTCTAGTAAAAGTTCTGGCGGAACCGCCCTCATGATATCCTTCTAACCCTGAAAAATAAGTTCCCAGATGGTCCTCTCTACATCCTGCCCAGTATTTTAATCCAAATTTATTTTCAATTGCAATGACAAGACGTCCTTCCTGCTTTCTATGGCGGTTACAAATTCGCATAAAATCCTCATAGGGAGATACTCCGCCAATATAGGCTTGCCCATATTCAAAGACGCCAATTAATAATACATAATCATAATCTGTATCAAGATGGGGTTCAATCTCCTTAAAATTGCCAACCATAATTGTAATATTGTCCGCGTCACAATTGCGATATGCATTGACCAAACTACGTTTTTTAGATAAATCCACACAAGTGACGCTGCCAACTTTTCTGGCTAGTGTACTGGTAATTGCCCCACATCCAGAACCAATCTCAAGCACTTTGTCTGTTTTTTGGAAAGGTATCCAGTCAATAATATTTGTGCGCAGCGGTGAAAAATGATAAAAAATCGGCCAGCTTTTCTTTTCTTCAATTATTTGTAAGAAGTGCTCTGGCGAATTGTTCATTGCAATGTCCAACATCTCATCTTCCACTGCGCCGTCCGAATACAAATCCTGCCCCGCATAATAGGTGTAATCCATAATTACACCACCGATTTTTTCCTGCTTTATCCGCATCTTATCTGCCATACTGCCTCCACCTGCTCCTGTTCACTGTATCTTTGTGTACTTTATAATGTTATCCCCCAAATCGCTTTTCTCATGTGCATCTCTGACTACCACTTTGGAATCCATATCATAGTACCCAACCGTATTCTTGTCGGACACCACAGTCACATCCAATGCATCATAGAGTCTATGATACACTTTAAAATCATTTCCTTCGTACCCTGTAACCCCAAAAGAAATTAAATACTCACCGCCTTGCAGTGACATTTTCTGCGTAAAGTGAATATCCTTTACGCTTCCCGCTTTCACTGGCTCCAAAAATGCCTTTTCAAACATGGTATTGGTTCCTGTGATTTCAGTTCCTTTGGCAGTCTTAATCGAAAAGGCAAAAATCGGCGCTGGCAGATCCTGTAGAAATCTTACCCGCATACAAATACTAAAAGAAAGTCCTTTGATAATGGCATTTGTCTGCGTCCCACGGTCATCTGTCAGATAAATCTCCTCAATAACTGCCTCCTGCGTTCCATACTCAAGTGTTTTTACATCTCTACCATCTGATTGTTGTCTTGCACGCTTTTGCGCAGCAGCTTGCGACTGAACTGCTTCCTGCACATCTGCATCATTTACTAAACTTTGCTCTGATCTTGATTCAGGCAATTCATACTGCCCCACCAAAACACGCTTAAAATCATCAATCATTTCCTTAGGTGAACCCTCACCAAGTTTCACTCCCTGATTGAGTAGAATTACTCTGTCACAATACTTGGCAATACTGCTTAGGTCATGACTGACAATCATAATGGTCTTTCCCATTCTTTTAAATTCTTCAAACTTGTGATAACACTTTGCTTGAAAAAACACATCGCCAACTGAAAGCGCCTCGTCAACAATTAAAATCTCAGGATCAATATTGATGGCCACTGAAAACGCAAGTCGAACAAACATTCCGCTCGAATAAGTTTTTACTGGCTGATAAACATAATCGCCAATATCCGCAAAGTCAAGGATATCCTGCAATCTCTCTTTAATTTCATCCTCTGAAAAACCATTCATAGTCCCATTTAAATAAATATTTTCAATGCCCGAATATTCTTGATTAAATCCTGCTCCCAATTCCAAAAGTGCAGAGATACGTCCATTGACGGCGACTGAACCGCTTGACGGATTCAGCACACCTGTAATAATCTTTAAAATTGTCGATTTTCCAGAACCATTTGTTCCAATAATACCAACACATTCTCCTTGTCGAACATCAAAACTAACGTTTGACAATGCATGGGATTCATGATATTTCTGTTTCCTAGTCAGTTTCAGCGCTTCCTTTAATCGGTCTGTTGGCTTATCATAGAGCCTGTAAACCTTGCAGACGTTCTCCACCGCAATTGCAACTTGCGTCGTTTCTTCTTTTTTTTCTTCCATATCTCTCCCTCACCTAAAGTACATCCGCAAAGTGTACTTTCAATCTTCGGAATATCAGCGCTCCAATGCCAAAAAAGACCACTGTCACAATCCAAAAGTAAGCTGTCGAATAAAAGTCTTGCCAGAACCACTTCTCTGCAAACATTGCATCTCGATAGCCATTCACAATATAAAATACTGGATTGATCTTCATAATCTTCTGTAGAATAGGGCTGTTATCCAGCAAGGAAATATTCCACAGAATCGGTGTCGCCCACATACCAACCTGCAACAAAATATTGATAATCTGTGTCAAATCGCGGAAAAAAATAACAATTGCACAGGTCGAATAACTCAGCGCCAACACAAACATAAACATACAGAAAGAGTAGTATAAAAGTTGCAACAAGTAGAAGGATGGCGTATATCCATACACAAAATACACAAGCAACATAAATGCAACAAAAAACAGATGAACAAATGATGCTGCAATCAACTTTACAATCGGAATAATGCTAATTTTAAATACAACCTTCTTGACAAGATAACTGTACTCCAAAAGCGAAGTCGTACCATTGTTAATCGCCTCACTAAAATAAAACCACGGCACAAGCCCTGCTGTGAGCCACAACACATAAGGCGCCTCCACACCAACATTAAGGATCTCTTTCTTGTCTTGTCCCATAATGTGTCCAAATACAAACCAGTACAAAAGCACTGTGACTACAGGCTGTGTAAACGCCCATACACGTCCTAGATACGACCCCGCATAACGATTTTTAAAATCATTTTTTGCAAGTTTCCAGATTAGTTTCCGCGACTGCCACAACTCTACAGGAAGTGTTATCAGCCTGTCATAAAACCAATAAAAAATCCCTATCGCTCCGACGATAATCAGACAGGCGAGCACCTTTTTAATCAGTTCTTCCTGTGGATCTGCCAGTGGATTATGATGGATTAAAATCACAGCCGCAAGAATTGCGGCCGCAAGTGTCACATACAATTTGACAGTGGTTTTGGATAATCCTTTTCTCATCGCTTAAATTCCTTTATGCCACCCCAATTCTGGTCTCTCTCCAAAATTACCAGCTCCATTCCTTCTGGAATTGGCCATTGAATTCCAATCTCTGGATCATTCCACAAAAGCCCTCCTTCATCATTTGGGTGATAAAAATCAGTACATTTATAGCAAAACTCTGCATAATCAGAAAGTACCAAAAAACCATGCGCAAAATTCTTTGGAACAAAAAACTGTTTCTTATTCTCCTCTGACAAGTAGACCCCATACCATTTTCCAAAGGTTTTTGAGCCTTCCCGCAAATCAACTACAACATCAAACACTGCACCTCTGACAGCACGAACAAGCTTATCCTGCGGAAACGCTTTCTGAAAATGCAGTCCTCGAAGCACACCCTTTCTTGAAGCAGACTGGTTGTCCTGCACAAAAACTTGATCAATACCAGCCTCTTTAAAATCATTATAGTTATAGGTTTCCATAAAATATCCTCTGTTGTCGCCAAAAACCTGCGGTGTAATCACCTTAAGCCCTTCTATGACCATCCCGTCTGCAACACATTCCTCTACTGTAATTTTTCCCATGATTGTTCGTTTTCCTTTCTATACATACTTACGTATTAGATACGCACGACCGATGAAGTCTGCTGTCGTATCATGTCAACCACAAATGGCATATTTTTTATGCGGCTTTGTACATCATTTTATATTGAACGGTTAGTATTTTGACCATCAGTGCAATTTAGTTTACACCTAGATAGCTAATATTCAAATCCACTCTTCCTTCTATCCCAGCAACCGCACCACTTGAAGTATACTGCCACATATCATAACGTCCCTCATACAAAGGTGTCTGTCTATACTCTGCGAGCCAAATGTTTGGCGCAGTCATCTCCGCAACATTGAGATTATTGTAATACCAGTTTCGGCTTGAGTATACGCCTGCATCAAGTCCTGCATTCTGAATCGTCTGGCAAAATGCATTGACCACCGCAGTTCTTGTCGCAGCATCCAGATTGTCCGCCCTGCCATTTCCGCCAGCCCCTTCTACATCGATAAACACTGGATACTCTAGTGTTGTCTCTCCTAAAAGCGTCACAACCATACTAGCCTCCTCAACTGCCTCGACCTGATTTGTCGCCTGTGTAAAAAAGTACAATCCAACCTTAATCCCTGCTTTTTTTGCCTCTGTCAAGTTCCGATAAAAAAACGGATCCTCAATGAGCCATCCAGAAGAAGAACCTCTGTATCCGCATCGAATGATTGCAAAATCAACCCCTTCAGCCTTCACAACTTCCCAGTCAATCTCACCATTCCACTTTGACACATCAATTCCTAGCTGAACTGCATTTCCCTGTTCTTCTTCCACATCCAGCAGCGCTTTATATTGTGTATCGTCCTCATCCTCACTGTCAATCTTCTTTTCTTTTGTGTCCTCCTTTAAGATATCAACCTCTGCCTCTGAGTGCACAAAATACTCTATATCATCAATCACTGTATAAGACACCATCGAGCGAACGCGAACACTTACAGGTGCAGCAGGCACCTTAAATCCTGCCTGTTCCTCCAGAGAAACCTTGTACTCTCCAGGTTTTATATCTGGTATTTGAATAATACCATCTTTATCCTCGTCAATATATACCCCTGTCTCTGCAACCTCCACAGAAAATCGCTGTCCTATTACAGTCTCTCCTTTATCATCAATAATCTTAACTCTGATATCGCGCTCTACAGAGCTTGCCAGAAGCGTTAGATTTCGTACTGTCTCACCGTTTTCGTCCACCTCATCATATGTAGTTTGATTCGAGTTCTTGGGCATCTCAACATCAAAAAAGTCATTGTCTCTCATAAATGCCGACAAGTCTGCACCATGTACCTTTCCGTCTTCTTCTATAATTTGTTTGGTATTACTGTCTGTACTGCTGTTAGAAACTGTGTCAGAACTATTTCCTACAAGTTTATTGTAATTAACCAGCACCACTGCTGCCATAGCAAGCAGCAAAGCGCACAGCACCAACAGTATCCCAATTCTTTTTCCCTTAGAGTCCATTTGCAACCTCTACAAGATACTTTCCATAATCTGTCTTCATCAGTGGTTGTGCAAGCTGCAAAAGCTGTTCTTTGGTAATAAAACCTCTCTTATAAGCAATCTCCTCAATACAAGAAATATAAAGTCCTTGTCGTTTTTGAAACGCACAAACAAAATCTGCCGCATCAAGCAAAGAATCATGATTTCCTGTATCAAGCCACGCAAAGCCACGTCCCATTGTCTCCACCGTCAATGTTCCGCGCTTTAGATATTCATTATTGATACTTGTAATCTCAATTTCCCCGCGCACAGATGGCTTCACATTTCTAGCAATCTCCACAACATCATTGTCATAAAAGTAAAGTCCTGGCACCGCATAGTTACTTCTTGGTTTCTCTGGCTTTTCTTCAATTGAAATGGCCTTTCCATTCTCGTCAAACTCCACTACGCCATACTCTCGTGGATCACGCACATAATAACCAAAAATAGTCGCACCACTCTTTTTTGCTGCAACGCGCTGTAACAATTTAGAAAAGCTTTGTCCATAAAAAATATTATCTCCTAAAACTAGCGCCACAGAATCTTCCCCAATAAAATCAGCCCCGATAATAAACGCATCCGCAAGTCCTCGCGGCTGTTCTTGGACTGCATACTCCATACGAAGTCCAAGCTGTTCGCCTGTTCCAAACAGTTCCTGAAACACTGGAAGATCCCGCGGTGTCGAGATAATTAAAATATCGCGAATTCCCGCAAGCATCAGCGTTGACAGTGGGTAATAAATCATTGGTTTATCATAAACTGGCATAATCTGTTTTGAAATCGCCTTTGTCAAAGGGTAGAGTCTTGTGCCAGAACCCCCTGCTAATATTATTCCTTTCATAGTTAAGATACCTCCTACATCACGAAATAGACTCTCGAAATCTCAAAAAGTAAACGTTCTCAAAAGTCTATTTTACGCCAAAGCGGGAACGCCATACCTATCGGTATCAACGTTCCCTGTATTCTGCCCAGTAACAGTTCCGTCTTTGACTTCCTGCTACAAGCATCAATCCACAGAATGTAGCTTGATGCCCTTCAACCTCATAGCTATTTCACGGGCTTTGCAACTAATACAAAGCCTCAAGACTAAACTGTTCCTCCGCTATATAAGTTTACTTGTACATCTCTTGATAATATTTTTGATAATCGCCACTTGTCGCATTTTTCATCCAATCCGCATGCTCAAAGTACCACTTGATTGTCTGGCGGATACCATCCTTAAACATTGTCTCAGGCTCCCATCCAATCTCCGCCTTAATCTTATCTGGCGCAATCGCATAGCGTCTGTCATGTCCTTTTCTGTCCTCCACATAAGTGATTAGATCTTTTGATACAAATTTCTTGCGTGGGTCATCATCCGCAAGCTGCTCCTGCAATGTCTCAAGAATAATATGGATAATCTCTATATTTTGCTTTTCATTGTGTCCGCCAATATTATAAGTTTCAAATAACTTGCCCTGCTCTTGCACCATATCAATCGCCTTGGCATGGTCCTCAACATAAAGCCAATCACGCACGTTTTTGCCATCTCCATACACTGGAAGATTTTTTCCCTGAAGCGCATTGTTTATGACAAGTGGAATAAATTTCTCTGGAAACTGATAAGGTCCATAATTATTAGAACAATTTGTAATGTTCGCCGGAAATTGATAAGTGTCCATATAGGAACGCACAAGCATGTCCGAAGCTGCTTTGCTCGCAGAATAGGGACTGTGCGGCGCATATGGGGTTGTCTCATAAAAATATTCGCCATCTTCTTCTAGAGAACCATAAACCTCGTCTGTAGAAACATGTAAGAATTTCTTTCCTTCCTGGAAACTGCCATCTGGACGCTCCCACGCCGCTTTTGCACAATTGAGCATCACTGCGGTTCCAAGAACATTTGTTTGTACAAATATTTCCGGGTTTTTAATACTTCTGTCCACGTGACTCTCCGCTGCAAAATGAACTACTCTATCAATATCATTTTCCGCAAATATTTTTGCAATTGCTTCTTTATCTGTAATATCTGCCTTGATAAATGTATAGTTTTCTCTATTCTCAATCTCTTTCAAATTCTCAAGATTTCCGGCATAAGTCAGCGCATCCACATTGATAATCCGAATCGCATTATCATACTTCCGAAACATATAATGAATGTAGTTTGATCCAATAAATCCCGCACCGCCAGTCACCAAATAAGTTCTCATCAAAAATTTACCTCCGTAATCATCTTTCTTGCTATTTTATCCTAAAATTGGAAATAATGCAAGCCTAATACCCTAAGTAGCTGTAGTTTAAATCTACTTTGGTACTGATTCCGCTAATCTTACCTTTGCATGAATACTGCCACATATCATATCTGCCGTTATAGGTAGGCGCAGTAGAATACTGCGCAAGCCAAATCTTATAATTTCCGATTGCGCCCATATTTAGTTTGTCCTCAAACCATGTTTTTGATGCATAGATTCCCGGCTTATATCCAGCACTTGCAACCGTCTGACAAAAAGCATTGACAACTGCGGTCCGTGTTGCTCTATCAATTTTATCTGCTCTACCACCACTTGACTCTGTATCAATAAAAATTGGATAAGTAAGATTATAGCCTTTTACAAGACTCACCGCCAATGATGCCTCTTTGACTGCCTCAACCTCATTGATTGCCTGTGAGAACACATACACGCCAACTTTCAGTCCGGCTGCTGTAGCGCCTTTAATGTTTGTCCGAAAAGACTGGTCTTCGATTAATACTCCTGTAGCGGATCCTCTATATCCACAACGAATAATAACATAATCTACTCCTGAAGCCTTAACTGCATTCCAGTCAATATTTCCGTTGTGTCGAGATACATCAATACCAAAAGTAGAACCATTCACCGAAGTTGCAATCGCTCCATCGGCGCCAAAATTATATGTCACGCCTTGAATAATTTGGGTTCCAGTCACAACATTGCCAGTTTTATCAAAATAATATGTCTTTCCATCTATCGTTTGCCAACCAGTGTAGATATATTGTGGCTGTGATATAATATAAAATTCTTCACTGCTAAAATAATCCGCATAGACAGCTTCTCTGTAACTGCCATCTGTATTTTTGACATAGATTTGATTTCCATTTTTGTCTTTCAGCTTTGTTGTAGTGTCAGCAGTTGTATTGGGCTTCACTGTAACTACACAGGTCGCTTTCACTGGATTGCCATCTGCACTATTTTCTTTTGTAGTTGCGGTGATCGTAACACTTCCTTCGGCAATTGCAGTAACCATACCACTTTTATCAACAGTTGCTACATTCGGGTCAGAACTCTCCCATATCACACTAGTGTCCGCCTCATAATTAGAAACTGTTGCCACAAGCGTTGTCGTTTCTCCTACTGCCAGATTCACATCCTTTGTGCGGTCAAGCATAATTGTCAGCACTTTTCCACCAGTAATATTTATTTCCACTGTGCTGTTAATTTTTAATTCTGTTCCATCGGCCCCCTGTACCCCTGATACAGTTCCTATAATTTGTACTTTTCCCTCTTTAATACCTGTTACAACACCCTTAGCGTCAACTGTAGCGATCGAAGTATCCCCACTTTCCCATATAATCGTAGGAAAATTTTCTGTGATTGTCTCTGTACTTTCATCTTGTTTCTTATACACAAGTTTTGACGGTTTCACAGTCAATGTCTCTCCAATAGCACAACTGTCTGCACTTTTTGTAATTTCCAGACTTCCCGATACAATCTTAACTGCCGCAACAGTTATCTTACACTCAGCGCTTGCGCTTTCTGTTGTCTCGTCTGTCTTCTTTTGCGGTTCTGTTACTTTTTGATAGATATATCCAATTGTCTGATCTGCATCATCCTTAATTGGTGTACACTTTTCCTTTTGTTTGTCAGTAAGCTCCTGATAATCGTCAAGCGTAATTTCCAAAGTCTCCTCCACAGGCTCCTTAGGTTCATACGTCGTTGTAATGGTCTTTTTAGTAACAGTATATGTAATAACTGCTGTTCCCTCCGCCTTTGCTGTTACCTTACCATCGCTGACAGACGCAACACTCTCATCAGAACTTTTCCATTCTGTTGTGTACTGATATTCAATGTCTCCTTCTTGTGTATCTGTAAATTTTGTTCCTTTTAAGTCAAGAACAGCCCCTGTCGTCAATACTGCCTCTGATTGGTCTAAAGATACGTTCAATGTATCAAAAAGCATTCTTGCCGCCAACCTTGAAACCTGTGACGGATCTGCAATCGTATTTTTATCTACAAGAAGATAACTTTCTGAACCACTCACTGGCGTTTTGGTAGATTCCACCCACTCCACAGTGTCCTTGAGCACTTCCGCTTCTGCTTCCGCATCATTCTTTTGCGTATCCTCTGCCGTTACATTAATCTGCTTCTCTGTCTTTACCTCATCCTGCACATTAATTACAACGTACTCAACTTTATCCTTCACGGTAACATGTTGTGCAATTTCTGGAAATTTATATTTTTCTGTTGATGTTACAATTGCATCAAACACACCTGCGTTAATATTCTGCGCATAGATCATTCCATCCATATCATCATCTTTCAACACAAGCTGTTTTCCTTTTGCATTTGTCAATATCACCTCAAAAACGGTTCCAGTAATCAGTTCTCCTGTGTTTGCATCTGTAAATCGTATTTTGAGATCCTTCTCCACCGAAACAAAACTTACATTCACCTTTGCGGTTTCTGGCTCTGCAACCACTTCAATTGAAGAAATCTCCTCAGAACTTGTTTCTTCTTCTTCTTCTTCTTCTGCAAACATGCCAGAGAGTGCAGCATTTGACATGGCAAGCAGACCATCATCACCCACGACGCCCAAATTCTTTAATTCATCCCCTAAAGGTGCCAGCGCTTCAATCTGTTTCTCTAACTGATTCGATTGAATAACCATACTGAAAATCACAACCGCAGCCACCAGCACAACAACACCTGTACATGCAAGAATCGCATCAAAGATTGTCAGATGTTGCATTCGCAGTTTTACTCTCTGCCAGAAAGTTAATTCTTCTTGGGAATCAAGCATCGTGATATCATTTTCATAACTGTCATCATACTCTCCAAATGCTGTGTCAAAAGAATCCTCATCATAATCTTCTTCGTCATAATAGATCTCTGACGCATCATAATCATCCTCGTTGTAGTTTTCTTCCTCAGAATGTTCATAATAGCTTTCTGTATCCTCTGCACAATCCTCCGCTTCATACAGATCAATATTGAGTTCCTTTGTATTGTATTGTGGTTGATACTCCTCATATTCTTCGGATTCGTATTCTTCTGACTCCTCATATTCTTCGGATTCGTATTC
>CAJUAE010000013.1:0-13641 GCA_910583965.1 uncultured Lachnospiraceae bacterium | reverse complement strand
CTCCTCGTATTCTTCGGATTCGTATTCCTCTGATTCCTCATATTCTTCTGACTCGTAAGCCTCTGGCTCCTCGTATTCTTCTGACTCGTACTCCTCATCTTCCAGTTCTGATGCATACTCATCTGCATATTCTTGCATTTCTTCTTGTCTATATGTACCAACTGTCTTATCCTCGCTGGAATATGCAACAATATATTCATCGTCATCTGTATCCAAATGTTCTTCCTGTTCTAATTCCATATCCTCCTCATAGAAATCTTCTGTATCAATATCTGTGTATTTTATTGGTTTTCTTCTATCTGTATTCTGTAATCTCAATTCTTTGTTTTTTTTCATAACAGCTCCTTAAATCATTAGCCTTTTATTATTCCGTAACATTTGCGTAATAATTATAACAAAACATAGAACTTTGCTCAATATCTTTTTATTGAAATTGAAATGTAAATTTTTCCTTGATATATCGCTTTTCCGCAAATTTGCTATAGATTAAAAATAATAATCCCCATCATAATACACGCAATTCCTGTAAATTTTCTAATGCTAATTTTCTCTCCAAACACAAAATGTCCCAATACGAATATAAACACATTGCCTAACGATTCAATTATTGGTCCGTTTTTATAATCCATACCACTGTATGCATACACTGTCAGGAACATAGAAGCAAGAAGCAAAACATACCCACCAGCCACATATGGATTTAAATATTCCCTTACCCATGTTTTATAATGCTTTTCGGCACTTATTTTTAGTAGAACCTGCGAGATAGATGCAATGGCCACTGACAAAAACATAGCAACGACAAATCTGCTAATCATTTATCTTCTCCTTTGCACTTTCAGAGTTTACAATAAACGTCCCACCAACGACCAACAACACCCCTGTAATATTTTGTAATGTTATGGTATCATGAAAAAAGACAACTGCCCACACCATAGACCAGACAACTGCCATGGAACGATTTGCATAAGCGACAGACAACTCAAAACGCTTGATAATCTGTTGCCACAATATCGCATAAACCGCCAGAATAACAAATTCCATTCCAAAAAAAAATAAAAATCGAATTAAATTTCCTTGACTTTTAGAAGCTTCTTTGGACATCACACTTGAGAGTGTATAGATTACAATGACCGTTTGCAACAATATAATATTTTTTAATGATTGCATCTTATTCATCCTCCTGCCTCAATCACATCCGCATCCAAAAGTCCCTGTTCCTTAAAAACCCAATAATAATTATAATCCATATAAATAAAATACCCCTGTACAAACCGGAACAAGAAATATCCCTGTTCCTCCATACTACCATTCATTTGCTTTCTAGATGATAACACAACAAAAGCACACTGATGATTGCGTGCACATCTGGCTACCTCAGCCACATCATATGCATCGTGGTCTCCCTCCATCGCATCATACAATTCATTTTGAAAAGTCCATGCTGGTTCTAGGATGTTTCTGCCATAAGGTGTAAAAATATCTGCTGTATATTGTCGCAAAAAAGGCAATAACTCTGCTGGAAGCACTGCAATTGGTCTATAATTTTCCAGTTTAAGCGCATCTGCCACATCAATCACAATCTGCGGAATATGGTACGCATTACCGGACTTAACATGCATTGATTTTGTGTATACCAAATCTCCGTTAATCATAATTGTCAACACCGCCATAAAAAAAATCAGTACCTTCGCAAAAGTCGACCGAAAGCGTGTCATCAGCTTCACTACACTGTAACAAACCAGAATGCCCATTGGCAACGACCACAAAACGCGATAATAGACATCCGCATCAATCTTCATCCCAATCCATGCGTAGAGTGGACACAAAAAGACCACACTGAGCGCTGCCGCAAAATATAACAGGACAACCCGCACTTTTCTGTCCTTCTCTGTCATCCATAAGAACAATAATGCGATTAGAAAGAGCGGTATTAGAAAGCTTTCATTATTATATAAAAGTACATCTTCTAAAAGCGCCTTCATAACCTGACTCAACTTTTCCAACATCTTCTATCTCCAACTCCATAACCGTTTCGACCTCGACAACCAGTCTACTTTACAATAAAATAACACACTGCAAGCAACAAACAAGGCACACAGCACAAAAATAATTCCACCGCAAATCTTAAGCTTTTTTTTCGGATACCAATCAGCACTCCCGCTATGCCAGTCATAGTTGGTATAATCATAAAAGAAGTGCTCGTAGCAAAAACTGCCGACACACACACACAGATAAAAAGCATCCACATCCCTTGACTGGTTGTCTCCTGTGCCAAGTAGAGCAAACTTAAAAAAAGTGCAGGGATAACCATACCCGCCATCAATCCTTTTCCTTGCCATGTTCTAGTCATGGCAAAGGTTTCTGTCGTATACAAAGAAATGTTTCCGTACATAAACCATACTGCAAGCAATATCATAAAAACAGGTTTGTAATTTTTTCTATTCCATAAAAGTCTACTGCCAATCTGTCCATAGATACAATACAGAAAAACAAGCCATACAGGTGCTAAGACACTGTGTGCAACTGCCGCAGGTGCAATGCCACTTAATCTTGACAGCCATGCCTGATAAATTGGAGTCGGTGAAAAGGCATGTCTTGCGTCCAGCGGATAAATATAACCTGTATAGGTGTCTCGCAAATACATTGTGTCAAATGCATCTGTAAGCACTGCCGTCGCAATATAATACGCGTCATCTCCATCATAGTACTCATACAATATTGCATATCCAATCTGAAATAGCACAATCAAAAAGAAAACAATCCATCCCAACTTTACATATCTAGGCATTTCTCGTATCTGACAAATCTGTTCATAATAAACTTTCCAAAGACTGCGTCCTTTCCATAAAGAAACCACCAAAACAACTACAACAATACCAGTGTACACAATCACTAGCATAGTAAAACGCTGTTCTAACAAAATAAATGGAACTGCGGTCAGCTCAAATAGAAAAAAGCTCACAAACCACCCGCAGACATAAGTCATTGCGGGTGTCTTTTGCAAGCGATTCATATGCGTTACAGGTATTAATCCCAGAAAAAACGGCACTGGCAGAACGAGAGCCAGCAATATTCCCCATCGAACAATTTCCACCAAATGTATTCTCCTGATTCTTTGTAGTTCCTTAATCTTAATTCTCTATAATTGTATCTTTTCCGTTTTTATGCTTTCGTATACATCTGCGTTCAACCCTCTCTACTTCTGACCGAAATAAAGAGAAAGTTCTGCCGCAATATGCTCTCCTAAAACAATATTCCCATTATCTTTTGGATGAAGGCCATCTGCTAGATAATAGTCAGATGTTGCAGGGTCGGAGCAGTCCATAAATCCAATATTATGCAACTCAATCACATGAAATCCAAACTCACTGGCAAGTTTTCGCTGTACATCAAGATAGTCATTTAACGTCAACGGTTCTGACGCATCTGAATAAGTACATGTAACTGTCTTTGAAATATTATACATTGTCACAAAAAATACGTCCTTATCTCCATAGTACTCTTTGAGCTGTTTCATAAAATATCGCACAGAACCGCAATATCCTGCAGTGCTGACCGTATCATTTATGTTGCCGTAACGTTTGTTCTCTGGAGTACTTAAATAATCGTTCACTCCTGCAAAAACAACAATAATATCTGATTCATTATTTGTGATATTACCAAAATTCATTGCGAGAGATAGCGTATCATCTGCATAAGGAGTAAACATTCTGCCACCACCACCATGATTTAGTGTTCTTTGAAAATGCAAGTAAGCATCTGCATAATTAACATAGCTGATAAAGTTGCCTTCCGCATCTACTGCGCCCTCAATTCCTTCTGTTATACTATCACCGATAAATACCACATTGCGGCCACTAAAGTCATAGGCATTATTCGCCAAAATCTGCCTGTCCATCTGATTAATTTTCTCTGTTTTTTCTTTAGAATTTGGAAGACTATATAAACTTTCTCTCGCCTTCGCAAAATTTGCCTGCTGCTCTTTTCTGGCTGCAATCTCCCCTTCCGAAAGCTGACTAATTTCTTTTGGGCCTTCCTCTGAAGCCTGCTCTGTTGTTTCGGATTCTGGTTCAGTAGTTTGTACTATGGACGTTTCTTGAGTCAATGTACTCTCTGCTGCAGTCTGCTCTTGTTCCGTCTCTGCAGCAGTGGATGTTGGTAATGCCCCTTTTTCTGCCAGAATCGTTTCGCAACAAATACAACCTTTACAGGTACAACCTGGAATACATCCTGCTGGTGTTTCTCCGGTTTCTCTTTCCTGAATCACAATTGTATTATCAGATTCCCCTTTACAGCCTACAAGTAACATAGAAGTTACTACAGCAGTCATCAAAACAGCCACTGTTAACCGCTTATTTCTATTTTTGTTTGTCATTTTTTCATAATCTCCTTCATCCTCTTTAAGCACTCTGCTTCATCTTGTCTGTTATCAGATAGATAAAACGTTGCAAGTTCTTTGCTCCTCTTATCCAAAAGCTCACTGCAATCCATAAGATTTCCGGGATGAAACATCAATTCTAATTCCTGTCCCTTTTTGTCCGCATAAGCCTTGTATAATGGGAGTAATGCTTCCACAACCTCCTTTTTCATCTCACAAGTATAAAAAATACCAAAGAAAACTGGCGCTTCTATCCCTCTACTGTTTAGTATTCTCTTAGTTCGTTTTGCATATATTTTTAGAATACACCATTTTACCCAGTTAATCGGTGGTATACCGCGGCACATTTGTATCTTGTGCAGCAGTGGCATCACAGGGTCGACTGGTATTCGGATATGACGAATTTTAAGATGTTCAAACTCCTTCCTTGACAACACTTTTATCAGACTATCAAACACAATAGGTATCATATGATAATGCTGATGGGAGTCAACTGCTGTTATTTTAAAATCATTC
Source organism: uncultured Lachnospiraceae bacterium (assembly GCA_910583965.1). Lineage (GTDB taxonomy): Bacteria > Bacillota > Clostridia > Lachnospirales > Lachnospiraceae > COE1. Next base: position 8,744 of record CAJUAE010000013.1, on the reverse strand, counting down.
TTTTTTGTCACAGCGTGCAACTGTGCTGTAATTTCTAATTGAATTTGTCGGATAAGCGCTCGCCTTTTTGTACCCTTTTTTAGATAATTCCATTGCAAAAACTGTAAAAACCCTTTGTCAAAATAACCGGTCCTATCCACTAAATCTGGCACATTTTCTGCCCCTGCAAGTGGTTTCCCTTCCACAAAATTTAAATGAAGAACACGTCGAATCTGTGTTTCTTCTGGATCAGCTTGGTCTAAAAGTTGAAGCACTTCTTTTAAAACAAGGGTATTGGGCAACACACTGACACTGTTTAATGCTCCTTTTTGCCAACAATCTAAAATGCGTTGGGACTGCTCAATTGTCACTCCATAGTCATCTGCATGAAACCAAATCTTATCTGCCATCTTTTTTTGTGGTCCTTTCTCTTAATAAATACCAGATAAACTGTGCATTGGTTGTCACATATCGTTTCCACAGCCGCTTTGGGTCTTGTAACAATCTGTAGAGCCACTCTAAACAAAATTTCTGCATAATACGCGGAGCGCGCTTAATATTTCCAGCCAAATAGTCAAAACCTGCCCCCACGCCAAGCGACACTGCACATAGCTTTTTTCTATGCACATACATCCATTCTTCCTGTTTGGGAGCACCTAATCCCACCCACACAAAATCTGGCGCTGTATCATTTATCTTTTGTATGATTTTGGCGTCCTCCTCTGCTGTGAGCGGTCGAAACGGAGGCGCATACATTCCAGCAATCGCTATCCCTGGATAGTCCCTCTCAAGTGCACTTCGCATTGCATTAAGCGTCTGCTGTGTCGCGCCATAAAAAAAATGTCTATATCCCTTTTGGGGAGAAAGCCGAAATAATTCCACCATCAAATCTGGCCCTGCAACACGCTCAGCATCTCGAAATCCCATTCGTCTACTGTAACGAGAAAGTGGCGCCCCGTCAGGCAATGTCATCGCAGCACTGTTCTGTATGGCGCGATATTTCTTATTTTTATACGACATTACTGTCGTATGGACATTGGAGACACAGATATAATTTCCTCGCAACGCATCCAAATGTTTATCAATATAGGCAAGTGTGTCCTGCATATTTGTCACATTAATCTTTGTCTTTAATATCTCACAATACTGCTGTTCTGTCATCTTCCCCCCATGCCGCCTCATTTTGAACCCTTTCTTCCCAAAACAGTAAACACTGTCATAAACAAAATCTTAATATCTAATCCTAACGACCAGTTGTCAATATATTCAAGATCCATCTTTACAATCTGTTCAAAATCTTGAATATCACTTCTACCACTAACTTGCCACAACCCTGTCAGTCCAGGTGTAATACTCATACGTCTCCTATAGTAACCACTATACTGCTCAAATTCATCCTCTGTTGGCGGTCGCGTGCCAACCAGACTCATATTTCCCACCAAAATATTAAGAAACTGCGGCGTCTCGTCAATGCTTGTTCTGCGCAAAAAACGCCCCACTTTTGTAACGCGTGGATCATCCTCCATCTTAAACATCAGGCCATTCATCTCATTTTGCGCTTGCAATTCTTTTTTTCGCTCCTCCGCATCAATATACATCGAACGAAATTTCCATATTTTAAAGCGCCGCCCATTCTTGCCAATGCGCATCTGCGAAAAAAATACGGGGCCTGGTGAGTCTATTTTGATTGCCAACGCGACAAACGGCGTAATTAGCATTGTAAGAAAAAGTCCCACAAACGCCCCCAGAATATCAATCAGCCGCTTAATTAGCATCCTTCTTGAATCCATTGTTTTTAGTGCAAACGATATAACACTGTAGCCCGCCATCTGTTGCACATAAGTATTTGGATTGGCACGTCGAAACAAATCCACATTGTAATGACAAGTCAATCCCATCTCCTCAAACCGCTGAACCATCTCGCGAATTTCAATCACTGGCACACCTGGAAGACAGATAAACACTTCGTCGACCGCCATCTGAACAACCGTCTCATACAAATTTTCTTTTGTTGCAACAATAGGAACTGTTTTGATTGTCTGCCCCATTCGATCCGAATCATATATTACTACTGCTGTAATATCATAGTACCATTCTTTTCCTTTGATTAGATTCCCTATCACTTCTTCCACTATGAGATCCTTTGTAATGACAAGCATCTTCTCCGCACTGGTGCTCTTTCTGTAATACTTCCACAAAACTTTTTTAAAGACCATGTGTGCCACATACGTGAACAACGTATTTAAAATAGCAAAAATCCCATATACAGAACGAGAGAACTCATACGACTGCTGGGTAAGATATAATACTACCACCAATCCCACCACAAGAATCAGCGTATATCGCACTGTGTAATAAAATTCTTGGTAATAGCCTCTGGTAAAAAAGTTTCTATTCGCATCAAGAAACATATTGTAGAGCAGACACAAAACCACAATATAAGTTCCCACCATCAAATGAAACTGCCTAGGATAATTTTCATAGTGAATAATACGAAACCGGATAAACAGAGACAATGCATAGGAAATGACAACACCTAAGATATCAATCAAAAGGATACTATATGTCTCTATCATTTTGTTTTTTCTTCTGATGTTCTCCATTTCATTCCCTCTATTCAGAACCATCTACAATCATAGTATATTCATGCCCATTCGGGCAGCTATAATGTCTGACGACATTATACTACGATTGCTGCGCAATCATAGTATATTCATGCCCATTCGGGCAGCTATAATGTCTGACGACATTATAGCATGTCCCGCGAGATACTGTAAAGCTGTACTCCTATTTTTGTCAGGATTTTGGATTATATTCGTTACCGCTGCTCACCCTCTTTAATCATATGATTCACAAACATTTTAATATCTGTCAGAACTGCTTCTTTATTACAAAGATATCCATCCTTGCCGCCAAACTTTGCTGCGTATGTAGTCCTAAAATCATATTTTACAGGTGTGCCTTTCAGTTCATTTTTAAAGACTTCGCCTGTCAATGCCTTATATACTTCCGCAGCGGAAACTGGTTCTGTCGCGATATTAAAGCACGTCATATTCTCATTCAGTGCAGTCTGGATATCTTCCCACAACCGCCCTAGTGAATAAAATTGAAATGTGCTGCGACTATCCGTAAAATGCAATGCTGTAAATCCCAACTTTTTAAACTTTTTCTTTAACAGCTCCTTTTTCTCGCGGTCAAGCTTTACACAGCGGTAAAATCCATTTCCAGCCGCCTCATAACAATCTTCCAACCGAATCGCATCATCCGCTTTTTCCAAAACTTTCAATTCAAGATACTTTTCCTTTTTCAACATAGGAGGAATTATATTCATATAATCATAGATAAAATTCTTCTTGATATTATATCCATAAAGCGCAGGTAATCTGACAATCAGCGCATTTGGATAATTTTTTCGCACCCATTGTTCTAGATAATAACGATTTAGTCCGTATGGCTGAAAGTGATTTTGTTTTCCACCTTTTCCATCAGACAGCGGAGAATCTTTCTCGTCCACGCCCACGGGATTACTGTATACATCTATGGTAGAAATCAGCACAAGACGTTGTGGATTGATTGCTCTTATATTCTTTTCCGCCTCCAAAATCTGTTCTAAATCCTGCTCTGGCGCATTGTTTGCAAGATGCTTTTCCGCACTTACACCCGTGTAAATAAGAACTTCTGGCTCAAGACCATATGCTTTCTCTATATTCTGTGAATTATACACTCCCTTAATACGATTCCTCGCCCTCGAATAAAGATTGCTTCCTACAAATCCAGTATAACCTACCAATGCTACCATATTCGTTCCTCCTATAACTTTTCTATACGCTCAGAAACTGCCTCTGTCTCAATACTTTATTTTGTCTAATTATATTCATTGTAAACCATCAAAGGTTTCTTGGCAATGTCATTTTATCTATTTATCTTCCAATGCAGATTCACAGTTACGATTCATGGCATAAGAGCCACTCATAATAACAATTCAGGACAACATTTGAAGTTTTGCTTCGCAAAAATCGCCTGCATTTCTTAATTATACTCTCATGGAATGCGCATTTTTGACCCGTGAAAAGTAACAATTCACATTTTTAATAAAAATAAGCAAAATAATAAATAGTGCAGATAATGAGATACCAATACCTGTTTTTAGCCCATACGTACAATATGACAAAACAACATGATGTTTTCCTTCTGGAAGCTCAATTCCCATAAACATATCATTCATTGGATATACTTTGACCTTTTCTTCATCCACACATGCATTCCATCCTTTACTGTAAGGAATTGCAATACACAAGATTCGGTCGTGTTTTGAATCTACATTACATTCTATTTGATTTGTAGTTAGCACAATATCTGTGACAGATGCACCTTTTCTTTGCAAAATACATTCTTCAAAATCAGAAAAATCATAAGAAAAAACTTTTAAGTTGTCCACAGGAAAACTTTCTGCCTTGTTAAAAGAAATCGTAATCTCCTGTTCCTCTACAGATGTTGCAGCGCCCAGATTTACCCCTGCATTCCCATTGTAAAAGTCCTGTGTAATATTTGCTTCTTTTATCCGATTCTCTGCTGGAACTTTTACTGTAAAACCACCATTTAAGTCCATATGATCAAAGGATAAATAATTTTCTCCCTTTCTTTCTAGTGGAACTTGAAGGGATAGAACTGCACCTGGTTTTAAAATAACCATACCATTTTCAACGTTTCCTTTTTCAATATTCTTAATCTGGTATTGTATTTGTTTTAGTTTTGTTTCGGGTATATTCACACGCGGGAGCTTTCCTTCATACGCTTCTATCACCGCAGTGTTCAATATAATCTGTTGTTTCTCAAATCCATTTTTTCCCTCATATAAGCCTTCTTTCAGCACAGAATCATAAGAATAGAAAAGCGGAAGCGCATTGCTATTTTCATACAAACTCCATTCTTTGTCTTGCGTCTCTTTTACCTTTTCATAACCATATGGAATTAAAACATTGGAGTCTGTCCGTTTTACCATATACTTTACAGCGGAAAGTGTTTCTAGAATTGTTCTCTGATCAAGTCCAACATTCATATGATTTAACGAAGAATCTGGATTGACATCCCACTCTAATAACGCGTTGGTAAAATAAGGATTTTCTATGCTAAAATATTCTGATATCCCATAATACTTTTGAAGTAATGCTATATTCTGTCCATTTCTTGGCTCTGTAAAAGTTCTCTCATTACTGATACGATAAATAGTAGTATCATCAATCAGCTCATCTACTACATTGCGTTCCATAACATAGAAAATTTCTCTATCTCTTGCATTGCACTGCCACGCCTTACAGATTGTGATAATCATCACACAAGCAAACAAAAAATTACACAATGCGCTTACTTTCATTTTTCTCGCAATTGGAAATAAAATACATAAAAATGCTACAATCAGTCCATAAGAAAACATAATGATTGGAAACTGTTCTGTATCCCACCAATTCTTTATCTTTCCATATAAACCCAAAAAGCAAAATAGTCCTGTCAATATTATTTTTTGAACCATATTTAATTCTTGGAGAAAATCCCACTGCATCACTACCAGATAGGCAATATAAAGTATAATAATTACTTCCCATCTATCATAAATTGCACCAAATCCTGACATAACACAACTAACTACTGGAATCCATGTAAGTAAAATAAGCACACTGATATTAAACTTTTCTTGTTTTGTTTTTGTTGATAATAAAGTATATAATACTGCGATTACTCCAATTGTCGCGACAGAAAGCACCTGTCCATTAGTCTGTGGAAAAAACAAATTTATCAAAAAATTTTTTATCTCTTTCCATGAGTATATCCAATCAAACTGTGTCTGCACATATGCTCTATTGCTGTTAAGAAAACCTAGAACAGATGGCAAAAAGATAAAAGCTGCCAGCGCAAGCCCCAAAAGATACTCTATAACCATCTCCAATATTTTTATCAAACTACTTTTCCACTGCTGATGCATTCTAATCAATCGATATATTACATATATTCCCAAAGCAATTGACCCAATATAAAGATAATAAAATCCACAAAGAGCAAATAAAAATGTACTCATAAAAAGTATTCCTTTTTTCTTCTCTTTTAGAACTCTCTCCCCACCTAACAACATCATAGGAATATACATCATTGCATGAACAAAAATTATATGAATATTGGCTTGCAATGTAAAACCACTAAAAGTATAAACAAACGTTCCTATTACATATGCGCTTGTTTTCAATTCATTATTATGTTCTCTCACAAACCATAAAAACGCAATTCCGCCTAAATAGACCCTAAAATAAAACAAAAACGAATAAAAAAAGGGGAAACTGGTCTCTGGTATCAAAGCACTTAGCAAATAAAAGGGATCGCCAAAACCATGCCAGTTTAACGCTGTGATCAAGTCATCTCCCATACCTAAACTCAACTCAAACAATGGAACCGTCAGATTTGACATAAAATTACGTATCATCCTACTAATATACAACATAACAGGATACATCTGCGTTACCGCATCCCATCCTCCCAGCGCTGCATATCCATTACTGCTCATATCATAAATCTTCGGAACTGCATAGCCCCAATAACATATTGAGTAGGCAAGATAAACCTGATATTTTTTCCATAATTTTCCTGGAAACTTCATAATTATACTCCTCATCATTTCTTTATTGACATCATTTATCTCTCGACAAAATTTCCCAAAAAAAATATCTCGGTCGATGTTTTGTCTCTAAATAATTTCTGCCCACATACTCTCCAATAATGCCAAGAGACAATAGAATCGCTCCGCCAAGAACCCAAATCGACATTAATATAGAAGACCATCCACTAACTGTATAGCCAAAATAATGCTCGTATATAATGTGTATAATCATGCCCACTCCCACCAACAAAGCCAGAATGCCCATCGCAAAAACCATCCGAATTGGCTTGATACTAAAAGATGTGATTCCGTCTGCTGCCAATGTAAACATTTTTGACAGAGAATATTTTGATTTTCCTTGCATTCGCGGAAATACATCAAAATGCACAACCGTAGATTGTAAGCCAATATTAGGAATAATACCACGAAGAAATAGATTTACCTCATCATATTCTGCCAAAGCATTCAGTGCTTTAGTGCTCATCAATCTGTAATCTGCTGAATTTTCATAAATATCACATCCCATTAGCTGCATAATCTTATAGAATAAAGTTGCTGAAAATTTTTTAAAAATCCCATCTGTATTTCTTGAATTACGCACGCCATAAACAATTTCATTCCCATCATTATACGCATCAATAAATCGTTCTATTGCATCGATATCTTGTTGCAAATCTGCATCGATTGTAATTGTATAATCACAATATTTTCTGGAATACATCATACCTGCAAGAATCGCATTCTGATGTCCCCTGTTATGTGCAAAGCGAAGCCCTTTTATTTCTTCATTCTTTTTATACAATTCTTGAATAATCTCCCAAGTCCTATCCTTTGAACCATCATCTACAAACACAATTCGACTTTTATTGGATATCAATTCTTTTTGGGTCAATTTATGAAGCTTATCCAATAATTTTGTAGCTGAAGCTTCCAAAGCTTCTTCCTCATTGTAACAGGGAACCACAATATAAAGAATCCCTTTTTGTCTATCACTATTCATTTCTTCTCTATTCCTCCCCTTCTTTGTCCACCCAAAAACAGTAAATTTGTCACTGCACTTTTTTGCAAAAGTTTGCACAATATATATGCAATTGCAGTTAATATGATTGACATTAAGAAAACATATGCCGATTTAATCAAATATCTATAAGATTCTGAAATTCTAAAATACTCTTTCACCCAAAAATAAAATACAATTCCTGTAAACAAATAAATTCCAATAGATACTTCGCCCAACCTGCTAAACACGTTAAATCGTTTTTCATTGCAGAGATTATAAAATATTACAATGAAAAAAGCGCTTCCAATTGTCCCTGTAATTATTTCTGCCAAATTTAATCGCAAACAAATAAAATACATTGCACCCAATAACACCAAGGCGCAGATGCCCTTTTTTTCCTTTATTTTGGCGACCATACCACTTCGATGCAACAAGATTCCTATTATAAAAAATGGCAACATTCGTTTTGTTCCCGCATAATTTCCAAATTCAGGAACAAAATAGTTAATAATAAGGACAATGCCATATCCCCACACAGAATTACGAAATAGATACTTGGTGATAAATCCATATAAGGAACAGTAAAAAACTGCCCATAAAAACCAATTAGAATAAAAAGTATAGACCAAATACCCTTTCAAGCTTATTGTACTATTTCCCATAAACAATATGTCACACAACCATGTGACAAATCCCCACACAGCACAAGGAATCATAATCCCTCTTAGCTTTGACAAGAATCCCTGTAGTAAATCATATCTATTCAAGGAATACCAAAAAAGATATCCACTCACAATCATAAAAAGCGGCATATGAAATCCATAGATTAATCGAAACACCAAATTTCCATTAAAATCATAATGTTGTGAGGTTGCGTATTGAATACTATGACCTAATACCACTAAATAAATTGCAAATCCTTTTGTCTCATCTATCCACTTTTCCCAAATTTTTGTCATTTATAATCAATCCTCTTTTCTTTATCTCCCAATGTCTTATCACATTTTTCTATATTGATTGTAAATCATTGTATACTTGTTGGCAATCTCATTTTTGTTAGAATCTTTATATTACTCAAACTTCCCACACCGTTTGATGTGCTGAACCTTGAAAAATCAA
>CAJUAE010000012.1 GCA_910583965.1 uncultured Lachnospiraceae bacterium | reverse complement strand
AATCCGTGGTATCATAGGGGGCAAAATACCTTTTGACCCCAACATCATAATATTGAATTAAAATGTCAGAGACATCCGCAATTTGGTGGATGTCTCTGACATTTTGATTCAATACTTGCAATCGTGGTATAGATTGAGTATAATGATTGGTGTATCTTAGTATACATACAATGCAAAGGACAGAATGAATGACAAGACGAAAAGGATTAACATTTTATCAGAAAAAGAAAAAATTAAATATTGTTGTGGTCAAAGAAATTTTAAGTTGGATTTTTTGGATCTTTGCTTCTATGTTGTTGGCAGTCGTAACTGTTTTCTGTGTTGGAATGAAAACAAGTGTGATTGGTCCTTCTATGGAGCCAAGTTTATACAATGGACAGAAAATTTTTTTGAACAGAATCATATATAAAGTAGCGTCGCCGCGAGAGGGAGATGTCATTGTCTTTCTTCCAAATGGCAATGAAAAATCGCATTATTATGTGAAGCGTGTGGTGGGAGTTCCAGGCGATACGCTGTACATAAAAAACGGTATTTTACATGTGAATGACAATACAGTGGAACAATATTTCAATGACAAAATTGTTGAGCCAGGTTTGTTGGAAAGTAAAGTTACATTGGGTGAGGACGAGTATTTTGTAATTGGCGATAATTGTAATGACAGTGAAGATAGCCGCTCTGCAAATATTGGAACGGTCAAAAAAAGTTATATTATAGGAAAAGCATGGATGAAACTGGCTTCCGGTGACAGTGATATAGGACTGATAGAATAAAAGGAAAGGCATGACAAGAATATGGCAAATTATCAATGGTATCCAGGACATATGACCAAGGCAAAGCGGATGATGCAAGAGGATATTAAGCTAATTGATTTAGTGATTGAGTTGGTGGATGCAAGAGTGCCACTCAGCAGCAGAAACCCAGATATTGATGAATTGGGGAAAAATAAATCAAGACTTATTCTTTTAAACAAATCGGATCTTGCGGATACAAGGAAGAATAAATTGTGGATAGATTATTTTTCAGAGAAAGGATTTTATGTGCTGGAGATGAATTCCAAGACAGGAGCCGGCATGAAGTCAATCCAAAGCATGGTGCAGGAGGCATGCAAAGAAAAAATTGCGCGTGACAGAAAAAGAGGGATTCTCAATAGACCTGTGCGTGCTATGGTAGTTGGGATTCCAAATGTTGGAAAATCTACTTTTATCAATTCGTTCGCAGGTAGGGCATGTGCTAAGACTGGGAACAAACCAGGTGTAACAAAAGGAAAGCAGTGGATACGCTTGAATAAAAGCCTTGAACTGCTGGATACACCAGGTATACTGTGGCCAAAGTTTGAAGACCAGACAGTAGGACTTCGTCTTGCTATGATTGGTTCGATTAATGATGAAATCCTACATTTGGATGAACTTGCATATGAATTGATTCGATTTTTGAAAAAAGAGTATGCAGGTTTGCTGGAAAAGCGTTATCAGATAGAGATTCCTGAAGAACAGGAAGCCTACGATACGATTAAGGCAGTTTGTGTCAGCAAAAAGTGTTACTTGAAAGGAGAGGAACTGGATATTATGAAAGCTTCCTCAATGATTGTGGAGGACTTCAGGAACGGAAGAATTGGAAAAATTACATTGGAGATGCCGGAGGAATGATGGAAACGGAAATAATTGAAACAGAGGAAAATAAAATGAAACACATACTGAAAGAGATATTGAGTATCAGCATTTATCTGTTGTTGGTATTCTGCGCGGCCTATTTCATTGTGACTTATGTGGGGCAGCGAACACAAGTGAGTGGTAGCAGCATGGAAACAACTTTGAGTGATGGAGATCATCTGATTGTTGATAAGATATCCTATCGATTTGAGAACCCAGAACGGTTTGATATCATTGTATTTCCGTTTCAATATGACACAGACACTTATTATATTAAACGAATTATAGGAATGCCGGGCGAGACAGTACAGATTGATGATAGTGGAAATATTTATATTGATGGCGAGTTGTTAGAGGAAGCGTATGGACGTGAGGTTATTCAAAATCCTGGAAGGGCAAGTGACCCCATATTGCTTGGTGTAGATGAATATTTTGTGATGGGAGATAATAGAAACAACAGTTCGGACAGCAGAGACCCTTCCGTCGGAAATATTCATCGCAAAGATATTATTGGCAGAGCATTTATAAGAATTTGGCCTTCTTCAAAATTTGGGATATTAAAACACCAATGATTTTATCTTAGCGGAGAAGATTTCTTACTATTATCAATGGTAAGTAAAATACAACTTAGTCTTAGGAAGGGTACAATTTTTGATAGAGATAAGTCTTTGGTAAGAGTACAGATGTAAATATAAAATATGGAAAGGATACGATGCGTTTGTGAAAAAGAAAATAGAGGAAATCAAAAATGAATTAAAGGCAGCATGCGAGAGTGAGCTGCCTGTTTTTGTGAAGAGATACGAGCTAGACCAACGAAGCGGTGTACAGACACTTGTGGCGAAGGCAAGGAAAATGGCAGATGCATATGAGAAGGAAAAACAGCGTATAGAATGCATGAAAAAGTATGAAAAGGAATATGCTTCTTTTGGATATATCTGTGGGATTGATGAGGTCGGCAGAGGGCCGCTTGCGGGACCTGTTGTAGCAGGTGCAGTGATATTGCCAAAAGATTGTCAAATATTATATCTCAATGACTCGAAACAGCTAAGCGAAAAGAAGCGTGAAAAACTATATGAGATTATTATGAGAGAAGCTGTGGCAGTAGGAATCGGGTATGTGTCTCATGACCGAATTGATGAGATTAATATTTTGCAGGCAACTTATGAGGCAATGCGTCAAGCAATCAGTAAATTGAGCGTCAAGCCAGATATTTTATTGAATGACGCAGTTACAATACCAAGGGTAAGCATTAGGCAAGTTCCAATTATCAAGGGAGATGCGCAAAGTGTGTCAATTGCCGCTGCAAGTATTGTCGCAAAGGTAACAAGAGATCGGTTGATGGTGGAGTATGACAGGGTATATCCAGAATATCATTTTGCAGACAATAAGGGTTACGGTGCAACAGTACATATTGAGGCGTTGAAAAAATATGGAGCCTCACCAATACATAGGAAAAGTTTTATTAAAAATTTTGTCGATGAGGAAGAGATGCAGAATTAGTAGGAGGGAAGTTTATGGACAGTGTATTGTCGGGATATTCACAAAGCTATGGCGGGACACAGATTGGGCAGGGGTATGCGGGAACTGTGGGAACGACAGGAAGTGCTGCATCTGCAAATACACAGGGAGTGGATGTGACACAGCTACAACCCGGCGATACCTTTCAGGGAGAAATTGTCTCTGTCAACGGTGAGGATGTACAAATACAGTTGGCGAATGGACAATATATGGCGGCAAAGTTAGAACGTGATGTACAGTTAGCGCTGGGACAGGTTATGAATTTGCAAGTGCAATCCAACAAGGATAATCGAGTGGTTTTAAAGCCTGTTTATGATGGGAAAATGCAAATGTTGCGCGTGGGGGAGGCAGCACTTCGCGCGGCGCATATGGCGGTCAATGACAGAACAATGTCCCTTGTGTCAACTTTGCTAGAAAACGGCATGTCGATTAATAAAAATACGCTGATGTTGTTTAATCGACTTACATTGCAAAATCCAAATGCAAGCATGGCAGATTTGATTAAATTGAGCAAATTGCAGTTACCGATTAATGACAATAATCTTTCTCAGTTTCAGAAATATGAAAATATGGATCACAAGCTGTTAGAGGGAATTCGGGAAGCATCTGATGAGATCTTAAAATTATACGATACATTGACAGAAAAGACAGATGTGCATGGGAATCAGAATTTATCTGGGAACAGTATGACAAATGTTGCGCAAGGTGCTATTGTAGGACAGACAGCACTAGAAAATGGTGGTAAATTTCTTGAACAAGTGCTTTTATTACTTACAGGTAAGGAAGATCAAAGTACGGGGACACAGAATACTACAAACAAAAGTAACAATCCGAACACCACAGTTTTGCAGGAAAATCAGAGTGCACAGACCAGTGAAAATATACAGTCAAACACAGAACAAAAAGTGCAAGGCAGTGTGCAGAATCAGATAGAAAATCTTGATAGTAAGACTGACAGCAAGGCAGCTTTACAGGAACAAGTTGATAAGACAATATCACAGGATACAGAGCAGGCTTTCAAACAGGAAGGTACAGGGAACAATAGAACAGATATTGTATCTAATGGATTGCTAAATCAATTAAAAAATGAGCCCTTACAGACAATTCCCAATAAAATAATTTCATTGATACGAGAAGGCATGAAGGAAGGAAACCTTACATTAAAAGATGTAAAACAGTTGTTGCTTGATAGTGAAATTGGCAGGCAGTTCACAACAGAACAAAAGTCTGAAATTTTTCACTCGGAACCATTTCGGTCAATGCTTAAAAATGGACTGCAAAAACAATGGACACTTTCACCGCAGGACTTGGTGCAGGAGGGCAAGGTGGAAGAATTTTATCAAAAACTTGCTAGAGAGAGCAGTCAGTTGGCACGCATGATGAATGAGGCAATGCAGTCTGCTAGTCAAGGGAGCAGTGGTACTCAGGCGCGTGCGATGGCAAATCTCAGTGAGAATATTGAGTTTATGAATCAGATGAATCAGATGTTCACTTACGTGCAGTTGCCGTTAAAATTTGGTAATTCACAGGCGCATGGAGATTTGTATGTCTATACAAACAAGAAAAATATGGCGCGCAAAGATGGTATGCTCACGGCTTTTTTACATTTGGATATGGACCATTTAGGGGCGCTTGATGTCAGTATTTCTTTACAAACGGAACGCAATCAAGTCACCACAAAGTTCTATCTTGACGAAGCGTCTATTGTGTTGGTGGAGGGACATATTGACGAGTTGTCACAGAGATTAATGAAAAAAGGCTATCAGTGTAAAAATATGATTTTGGAGAAAGAAGAAGATAAGACAGTTTTAGAACATATGGAAGATCAGGTTGCAGGAGGCAGTGCAGTTCTCAGTTATCAAACCTTTGACACGAGGGCGTAAAATAGTCTTTCGGAGTTGATTAATTAAGGAAAGAAGGGAAAATTGATGGCGTCGGATAGGGATAGAAAACAAAAGGTAAAACAAGCCGTTGCGTTGGAATACGACCCAGCAGACAGTGCTCCGAAAGTGATTGCAATGGGACGTGGCGCACTGGCGGACAAAATTATAGAACAGGCAAAACAAGCAGATGTGCCAATCCATAAAGATGATAAATTAGCGAATACTTTGTCAAAATTGCAAATTGGTGAAATGATACCTCCAGAACTCTATGAGGTAGTGGCAGAAATTCTTATGTTTGTGGATAGTATGGATAAAATCAAAGCGAAGGTGAGTTCTTATCAGAACAATAAGGAACTGTAGAAAAAATGAATACTAGAGAGAAGGGCACAGAGTACGAACACATTGCTGCAAACTATCTGCAAAATCATGGTGTTATAATCTCTGAATGCAATTATAGAAGTCGTCAAGGTGAGATTGATATTATAGGAAAAGATGGAGAATACACTGTATTTTTTGAGGTAAAATATCGCAAAAATGGTGCGAACGGACAGCCAGCAGAAGCAGTGAATTATAGAAAACAGCGCAAAATTTGCAAGGTGGCAGATCACTATCGAATGATACATCAAATAGGAGAGTTCTCGCCAGTGCGCTATGATATAGTCGCAATCTGTGGAACAGAAATTACATGGTATCAGAATGCGTTTGCACATATTTACACATAAATTATAAATAATTAGGATGGTACAGAATCGTGCAGAATAAAATAATTCGATATGGAAGTCGTACAACGTGCAGACTTGACTATGATAAAGAGAATCAACAAATGGCATATTTTACTTTTGCTGGATTGGAACAGACAGGCATTGTAGAACATTTTTTCTCAACAAGATATGGTGGTGTAAGCACTGACTATTTGTCTTCTCTCAATTTTAGTTTTACACAAGGTGATGTCAAAGAAAATGTAATAGAAAATTTTAGAAGGGCTGCGGCACATATGCATATGACCTGCAATGATATTGTGTGTACACAACAGACACACACGACAAATATTCGCAAGGTAACTGCTGCTGACAAAGGAAAAGGTGTTGTCTATGAGCGAGATTACACGGATATAGATGGGTTAATCACAAAAGAGACAGGAATCATTTTGGCTGCGTTTTATGCGGATTGTGTTCCCTTGTTTATAGTGGACCCTGTGAATCGGGCAATTGGACTGGCGCACTCCGGTTGGCGCGGAACTGTCGAAAAAATGGGAAAAGTGATACTAGATAAAATGAGTGCGGAGTACGGTACAAAACCGGAGGATGTCCGTGTTGCGATTGCACCTTCCATTTGTCAAGCGTGTTATGAGGTAAGTGCGGATGTTGCACTTGCTTTTACAGATGCTTTTGCAAAAGATGATATAAAGGCCAAGGAATATCTTGCGCGGTATCAGCAAGATATAACACAGAGAGAGATTGATAATTGTCTAATGTATCATAAAGAGAATGACAAGTATCAGTTAAACTTGTGGTATGCAAATTTTAGAGTATTTCGCGATGCTGGAGTACCAGATAAACAAATTGAAGTGACAGATGTGTGTACTTGCTGCAATCCAGAACTATTGTTTAGTCATAGAGCCAGCAAGGGAAAGCGTGGAAATTTGGGCGCTTTTTTAATGTTGAAATAGAAATTTAATTTTACAAAAAAGGTAGGGAATTAAATTGCTAAATGTACGTTTTCTTTGGATTTATGTATACGAATAAAAAACAAAGGAGAGAATTATATGTGGATATTTTTGGTGATTGTGCTCTTGTCATTGTTATATATTATACAGAAAAAACAATATGAAAAGACAGAATATTATCAACAAACCAAAAATCCCTATCGAAGTGTTCAATTTAACAAAGGGCGTTTAGGTGAATTTTATATATATAAATATTTAAAGTCACTTGCTGGGTATAAACGATATTTGTTTAACTTGTATATTCCAAAAAACAATGGAGAAACCACAGAATTGGATGTTGTTCTTTTGCATGAATCGGGTATTTATGTCTTTGAATCCAAAAATTATAGTGGATGGATTTTTGGGACAGAATCGCAGCAGTATTGGACGCAAACATTACCTGTTGGACGAGGAGGTTCACAAAAAAATCAATTTTATAATCCAATTTTACAAAATAAAGGACATTTAAAATGGATTCAAATATTTCTGGAGGACCAAACGTTACCGTTTTATTCTTATATTGTATTTAGCGACCGTTGTACATTGAAAAATATTACTTTAACTAGCGCAAAACACTATGTTATTAATCGATATAATCTTCTTTCTGCAGTTCAACAAAATATTGCAAAGACAGGGATACAATTATCACCAGAAAAAATTGATAATTTATTTGAAAAATTATATCCGTTTACACAGATAGAGGAAGCCGAAAAAATGGCACATATTACAAATATTCAACAAAATACGCAGCGCAGTTTTTCACAACCTATTTCTAATACGAAGGTAACTTCCAATATTGAAAGAATAATATGTCCTCGTTGTGGTGAAAAACTTGTTGTGCGTATTGCAAGGAAAGGAGAACATCAAGGAAAAAAATTTTTAGGATGTTCTAATTATCCAAAATGTAGATATATCCAAAATTTGTCCGATGAGAAATAATAATGGCTTTTTTATTTATTTCTCTTTTAAGAAAAGAATAATCCTAAATTTGTCCCAAAGACCACAAAAATTTAGCGATAAGGGCTTTGGGACAAAATGTTTCATAATAGCTTTCTTACTCTATTTCTGCAATTAAACTATTCATTTCATAGTAAGTGAGGACTTCTTTTAGGGCTGTTTTATCAATGTGTAGCGCAAAATCTTCCAGAGATTGCAAAATTGGAATGTCATCCTTCATTTTGGCAAGCTGATAGCTTAGATAGACTGTTTCCTTATTTTCTTTTAATGCATTGAGAGGACTTCTGCTGATACCAAGATTACTTTTCCAAAAGTCGGAAAGTGCCTTTTCTTTTTTCTTATTTCCCTCACAGTCAGATATTGCAGCATAAATGGCATCGAGCGAGCCATACTCATTGATGAGTGGAGCAGCAGCTGAAGAAACACCTTTACAACCGGGAATGCCATCGCCCGGATCTCCTGTGATGGAGAGGAGTGTGACAATGTGTTTCGGGAATACGCCTTCCTCTGCATAGACAAGATCTGTAGTGTATTCAAAGATTCCTGCTGGAAGTGAGTCATAGCCTTCTTTGCCTGCATAGAGGCCATAGCGCTGCTGTAAGTCTTTTACTTTTTCCTTGTCTGTGACACGCCAAAGTCTGGTATAATCACTCACAAGTTGGAAATAATCATGGTCCTTTGTGAGGACATAGGTATCAAGGTCTGGGGATTCAAATTTTTTGACAAGGGAGGCAGCAAAATCGTCCGCCTCGTAATCTTTGTCCATAAGCACCTGACAACCTATTTTTTGCAATAGATTTTCCATGGCAATAAACTGTTCTTTGAGCGGCGCGGGAGCTTCCTTTCGATTGGCCTTGTAGGATTCGGCAAGTTGTGTGCGCCGAAATGTATCTCGCGATACATCAAAAGCAACTGCTACATAGTCTGGTTTTACTTTTTTGTAGAGAGAGATAAGCGTTCTAAGCATTGTAAAAAGAGCGTTTGTGTATTCTCCTTTGGAAGTGCGTAGGATTTCAGAGTAATGTTTTTCTTTCTCCTCGTCTGTCTTTGCAAAGAGGACTGATTTTGGCAGATTGCCATAGTAGGAGGTGCTTAACATTGAGGAGCCATCAATAATCAAAAATTTTTTCATTGTGCAAACCATGCCTTTCTATTAATTGATACTTAATGGTAATTTTTATTTATGCACACACCGATGCAGAGGAAATATGTCACTAAAGTGGCGCATCGGCGGTGCGGCGAGTAGGGGGAGGTTGCTTTCCTACTCAATTAAAGTGCAGAATGTCAAGAGGAAATCGCTATTGTGCTTCTGACAACTCCTCCCATTTAGCATAGAGCACTTCTAGTTCGGTTTCTATGATTTCTTTTTCTTTTGCAATTTCTTGTAGTCTTACAGAGTTTACAGCAATTTCAGGTTTTGCCATCTCCTCATCTAATGCAATGTTTTTTTGTTCAAGAATGTCTATTTTGTCTTCACATTTTTTCAGATCATTTTCTCTTTTTCTCAAGATTGCTTGTGCTTCTTTTTGTTGTTTCCAGTCGAGCTTCTGTGCAGAAGGTGCTTGTGTTTTGGTGGTTGCAGCAGTATCGGATATGGGTGTTAGTACTTCTTTCTTTTCCAGATAATAGTCATAATTTCCAATGTAGTTAATAAATTGTTGTTGTGTTAATTCGAGGATGCGCGTTGCTGTCTTGTTAATAAAATATCGGTCATGTGACACGTAGAGCACTGTTCCCTCATAGGCGTTAAGCGCTGTCTCAAGGATTTCCTTGGAAGTGATATCAAGGTGGTTTGTCGGTTCGTCAAGAATGAGGAAATTTGCTTCGGACAGCATAAGCTTTGCGAGGGACACGCGTCCGCGCTCACCGCCACTTAAAGCGCTAATTTTTTTGAAAACATCTTCACCCGTAAACAAAAAGGCAGCAAGTGTATTTCTAATTTCTGTGTTGGTTAGATAGGGGTAGTCATCGCTAATTTCATCAAATAGAGTCTTGTCCATATGTAATACATGGTGTTCCTGATCATAATATCCGATTTCTACATTTGTTCCAAGCTGGATAATACCACTGTCCATAGGAACAAGCTCATTAATGATTTTTAACAGAGTAGTTTTACCTGTACCATTGTCTCCAATAATAGCCACATGTTCACCGCGTTTGATCTCAAAAGATACATTTTCAAATAGCAGATGACTGTCAAAGCGTTTGGAAAGTCCTTCAACCTGCATAACATCATTGCCGCTGGTTTGGTAGGGGGTGAGTGTCAATTTCATATCTGCTCGAACTTCTGTGGGTTTTTCAAGACGCTCAATTTTATCTAACATCTTTTCACGACTCTCAGCACGTCGGATTGATTTCTCGCGGTTAAATTGTTTTAGTTTGTCAATGACTTCTTCTTGATGCTTGATTTCTCGCTGCTGATTTAAATAGGCTTTCATCTGTTCGGTGCGCAGATGCTCCTTTTGAATGGCATAATCCGAGTAGTTACCATGAAATGAAGATACAATTCCACTGTCAATCTCAATTATTTTTGTGGCAATCTTGTCCAGAAAATAACGGTCATGTGAGACAATAATAACAGCACCTTTATAATTTAACAGATAAGTCTCAAGCCATGTAATGGAATTGAGATCGAGGTGGTTTGTCGGTTCGTCGAGCATAATTAAATCTGGATTTTGTAACAATAGTTTGCCAAGGGCTACGCGCGTCTTTTGACCGCCAGAGAGTGTGGCAACCTTTTTTTCAAATTCGTCCTCTTGAAACCCTAATCCTTTTAAGATGCCAGTAATTTCGCTTTTGTATGCATAGCCATTGATATCTTCAAAGCGATGTGTCATATTGGCATATTTTTTGAGCAAAAGTTCCAGCTTCTCACCAGAAGCATATTTCATATCGTTCTCTGTCTGTCGAATGGAAGCTTCAAGGTCAAGTACTTCCTGTTTGACTGTGAGCAGTTCAGCAAAAATTGTATTTTCGCTGTCTACTGCCTGGTGTTGTGCCAGATAGCCAAAACTCTTGTCTTTTGCAAAGGTCACAACACCTGCGTCCGCAGGTAGATGCCCAGTGATAATTTTGAGCAAGGTTGACTTGCCTGCGCCATTAATACCAACAATAGCGGCTTTTTCATAATCTTCGATATGAAAAGAAGCATTTTTGATAACATGGTTGTCAATAAATGTTTTTTCTATATTATTGCATGATAGAATCATGGGAATCCTCCTTATATAAATTCGTCTTCTACATTATAAAAGAGATTTACAATAAAAGCAATTGTAATCTATCTTACTAGAGCGTGTTTGAAAAATCATGGTTACTTTTCACACCCGCGCCAAAGTAGTGGGAATCATGCGCCAAAATGCTTGCCTTTTAGCATTTTGTGTGCAAAATCTGTTATAATTCACACCTCAATAACTTATAACATGATAAAAACTGGCGTGGGTGTGAATTGTAACAAATCATGTTACAATTAATGTCCACGAAATGCTACAAAGCAGCAGTTTGGCGCTGGCTCCGACACCATGCGGCAAGTGCATGGTGCAGATGTGAAAAGTAATAAAATCGCATATCTGACGAGAAAAACATAAAGGACAGCGTTTTTCATTTCTATTTGAGCCGCCAAAAGGCGGCATGGGGGATTAAAATGATAGGAGCAACAAAAGATTTGACAAGTATTTAACGATATTGTATAATTATGCTATATATTTTGTTATTTTTTTAGCATATATGTATACGGAGGTAGGTGTTTGTGGATGATAAAAATATATCACAGGCAGTTGTCGCGAGGCTTCCCAGATATTACAGATATCTAGGAGAGCTGCGGGATAGTGGTATCGAAAGGATATCATCACAGGATTTGAGTAGACTGATGAAGGTTACTGCGTCACAGATTCGGCAGGATTTTAATAATTTTGGAGGATTTGGGCAGCAGGGATATGGATACAATGTAGAATATTTGTACAACGAAATTGCAAAGATATTGGGGTTAAACAAAACACATAATCTTATTATTGTCGGTGCAGGTAATCTTGGTCAGGCACTTGCAAATTATATGAATTTTGAGCGTAGAGGATTTCTTCTCAAAGGCTTATTTGACAAAAATCCAGCGTTGTATGGGAAGGAACTAAGAGGAATAGCAGTTCAGCCAGTGGAGAACATTGAACGTTTTGTCAGAGAAAACGATATTGATATTGCAGTGCTTACCATACCGAAAGATGGCGCGGTAAAGACTGCAGAAATACTTGTCAGATGTAATATCAAAGCTATTTGGAATTTTGCACATGTGGACCTAAATGTACCAGACAGTATTGTTGTTGAAAATGTACATCTTTCGGATAGTCTTATGAAATTGTCATACGGAATAGCGAACCAGTGATTTGGAACTGTTAACAAATACGAAAAGAGGTTATGAGTATGGAACAGGAGGATGAGGTCTTTCGTGAGGCATTAATTGGCAAAAAAATACCAATTTTGACGCTTGATAATCAGTGGCACAGGCTTTTTACACAGACGGGAGAAAATGAGGAGATACAAAGACTTGAGGACAATCTCAATGAGATTTTAAAGCGGCAGGGAAAACTCAACACAGAATTAAAGAGCCTTTCAGCATTTAAGAAAAAATTGATGCAGGAGATTGTATCAATTATGGAACTTCCTGATAGTTCTGCCAAAGAAAAAAAGATGGCAGAGAACAAATGCAAGATTGAGGATGCAAATCAGCGAATGGATGCGTATAGTGATGAGTTGATGGAGATTCCAAAACAGATTGACGAGGCGAACTTTGCCCTAATGATTGCAAGTATGCGCGTTTGTTACAGCAGGCTTCAGAAAAACGTCGAGGAGATTGACGCGATTAACAAGTGGGTGTCCGAATTTAAAGTACAGTTAAAAAGAAAGATTATCCTAAAACAGCAGAAAGAAATATGGAATGATGAGATGTACAATTATATGCATTCTATTTTTGGACCAGATGTTATCAATATGTTTGATATGAAATATAACCCTCAAAATGTATTGAATAAAGAAAAAGATTTGATAGATGAAAAAACTCCAAAGCAGGATTGACTGTTTCGGAGTTCTTTTTACAGGAAAGGCTGGGATTGCTTATGGAATATGTGCTGACGTCTGCGGAAATGAAAGCCAGCGACAAGGCTGCGATTGAGACATATGGTATTTCCTCGCTTGTGTTGATGGAGCGCGCTGCGCTACAGACTGTCAAAGTGATTATAGAACGATTTGGCGCGGAAGTTTATGTGGGCGTGATGACAGGAAGCGGCAACAATGGTGGCGATGGAATTGCGATCGCAAGAATCCTTCAAGAGCAAGGGATTCGCGCAGAGATTAATATGATTGGAGATTTATCGAAATTGTCAGAGGAGACAGCGATCCAATTGGAAACGGCAAAAAAGCTTAACATTCCCATATATTATGGTGTGGAACATACTGTATATGATGTGATTGTCGATGCAATATTTGGCATAGGCCTTACACGGGAAGTTGAAGGAACATACAGGAGGGCAATTGAGGCCATAAACGCGTCGAAAGCAAAGATTGTAGCGGTGGATATTCCTTCCGGTGTCAATGCAGATGATGGCAGTATTATGGGATGTGCTGTTAAGGCGGATGTCACAGTTACTTATGCATATAGAAAACTTGGATTGATGCTTTATCCGGGGGCTTCTTGTTCTGGAGAAATTATCTGTGCGCCGATTGGTATTCCAAAAGAAGTGACAAACAATAAACGAACGGGGGTTGTTACCTTCACAGATGTCAAAAAGGATTTGCAGTTTCCAGAGCGAGATCCGGCCGGAAATAAGGGCACTTTTGGAAAAGTATTGTTAATTGCAGGAAGTAAAACGATGGGCGGTGCTTGTTTTTTGTCCGCGTTGAGTGCTTATCGGACAGGTGCTGGCATGGTGCGTATTTTTACAGCAGCAGACAATCGGGAAAGTTTGTTAAAGAAGCTTCCAGAAGCGATTGTAGACACTTATCAAGATGTGGAGTGTGGTGCGGAAGGACTAGCAATCTCACAAGGAGAATCCAATACGCTCTTGTCTGGAATAGAATGGGCTGATGTGGTTGCAATAGGACCAGGAATTTCGGTATCTGAGAAGGCAAAGGCAATTTTGACAGTGGTTTTAGCAGTGTGCGAGAAGCCAATGGTGTTAGACGCCGATGCGCTCAATATTTTATCACAGAACGAAGAACTGTTGCGTAATTTAGAATATGGACACAAGAAGTATGACAATGATATAATTTTGACGCCACATATTGGGGAATTTTCAAGACTTTTGAAATGTCCAGTGGCAATAATAAAGAAGGATTTACTGCACTGTTGTAAAACATTTATCAAAAAATATGATGTTTCTCTTGTCTGTAAAGATGCAAGAACGATTGTGGCAAAAAGGGGAAAGCTAACTTACCTAAATGCAAGCGGGAATGATGGGATGGCAACTGCCGGTTCAGGGGATGTGCTTACAGGAATTACAGCGGGATTTCTGGCACAAGGATGCAGCGGATTTGAGGCAGCAGTGATGGGGACTTACACACATGGACTTGCAGGCGATTTGGCAAGAAAGAAAACCTCAGCATATTACATTATGGCACAGGATATTATTAAGTCGCTCAAGGATATTTTGATATAAAATAATTATAGTTCAGCCATGCCATTTATAAGTCGCCAGAATATATATTTTCGCCAATGATATTAGATTTTTTCTGGTGATTTATTTCACAATGGAATGGGCCTCTGCCCTATAGAATTAAGTGTACGAATTTTCTTTAACAAGAAAACGCTTGCTATAATTTGCGCAATCAATTCTGTATGGCTGAACTGTTACATAAAATAATTGTGGAAAAGAGGAGAAACCATGAAGCATTATGATAGGGCATGGGCGGAGATTGATTTGGATGCGTTGCTCTTTAATATTGAAAGTATCCAAGAGAAGATAGCAAAAGATACAAAAATGATTGCAGTCATAAAGACAGATGGTTATGGCCATGGTGCAAAGCAAATTGCGCAGGTTCTTGAAGAAGAACAGCAAGTATGGGGATATGCGGTTGCGACTGCTGAGGAAGCATTTATTTTGCGAGATAGTAAGATACAAAAACCAATTTTGGCACTGGGGTATACATTTCCATATAGTTATGAGCGTTTTATCAAAGAAGATATACGTTCCACTGTATTTACGTTGGATACTGCCAAGGAATTGTCAGACATTGCAGTAAAAAATAAGAAAAACTGTAAAATTCATATTAAAATAGATACAGGTATGACTCGAATTGGTATTAATCCAGATGCAGAAGGATTGGCGCTAATCAGACAGATCTGTGCGCTTCCTAGTCTGGAGATAGAAGGTATTTTCACACATTTTGCAACAGCAGACGAGAGTGATAAGACCAAGACATATCATCAAATGCAACTTTTTCAGGAGTTTGCAGAACAGGTTGAACAGGAAATACAACAAAAGATTCCAATGAAGCATTGTTCTAATAGCGCAGGTATTGTAGAGCTACCAGAGGCAAATATGGATGCAGTGCGGGCTGGGATTATTTTGTATGGATTGTGGCCATCAGATGTAGTACAATCGAATAATCGCATTCAATTAAAGCCTATGTTTACTTTAAAATCAAGAGTTGTGTATGTTAAGACTGTTCCAAAAGGGCAGGAAATTAGTTATGGGGGCACTTATACAACAATGAGGGAGACAAAGGTTGCAACAATTTGCATTGGCTACGGAGATGGATACCCTAGAAGCCTGTCCAATGTGGGGGTTGTACTTTTGCAAGGACAGCGAGTGCCGATTCTTGGACGCGTGTGTATGGATCAGTTTATGGTTGATGTCACAGATTTGGATTTGCCAGTGTGTGTTGGCGATATAGTGACTTTGATTGGAAAAGACGACAGGGAATGTATTACAATGGAAGAATTGGGAAAGCTTTCTGGTAGATTTAACTATGAGCTTGTATGTGATATTGGCAAGAGAATCCCGCGGATTTACAAACAAAAGGACACTATAATTTGCGAATAAAAATAGATTTTTTCTTGTGCGCAAACTGTATAAAATTTTCACCAATGGAAAAAATAGTATTATTAATGAACGACAAAAGTCGTTTCCTATCAAATTGAGGATACTATTGTAACAGACAGAGGTGAAGGAAAATGAAACGAGGAGATATTTATTATGCGGACTTAAGACCAGTGGTTGGTTCAGAACAAGGCGGAGTAAGACCAGTTTTAATTATTCAGAATGATGTGGGAAACAAGCACAGTCCAACTGTGATTTGTGCGGCAATCACTTCTAAGATGAACAAGGCAAATCTCCCCACACATATTGAACTAAACGCAGGAAATTACGATATGGTGAAAGACTCAGTAATATTACTGGAGCAGTTAAGAACCATCGATAAAAAACGTCTGAAGGATAAGGTGTGTCATCTGGATTCTCCAATTATGCAGAGAGTTAACAGAGCCTTACAAATCAGTCTTGAGCTTGATACATAAGGGCTTTGGATATTGACGTTTTACAATAGTAATGATATATTAAAAAGGTGTAGCCTGCAAAAAATGCAGTTTACACCTTTGTTGTGCACAAAAACTTGTGCAGAAAGAATAGAGAACGATTCCAAAGAATAAAGGAGAGGAAAAAATGGACGATGGAGGGGCTTCGGCCTGTAGTATGATATTATTTCTGTTTTTGCTTTTTATTGAAGCGATACTGACTGGATTTAACAAGGCAATCGGTCTTATGAATGAGAAGGAGATTGAGCGCAGAGCGCAGGAGGAGAACGACAAAAAATCGATTTTGCTTAGTCGCATTGTTGAGCGCGCTACTATCTATGTCAATTCAATTCAGATGATTACAACATTGATTGAGCTAGTGATGGGATATTTCTTCCTGTCAAGATGGGCAATTGTCCTTAGAACTGTTTTAGGGAAAATATCATTTTTTCAGGAGTTCAATGAAGTTTTGTTGGACTGGATGGCACTGATTGCCGCGGCGATAATTTTAATGTATGTGCTTCTTACATTTGGAATTTTGCTGCCCAAAAAGATTGCGCAGAAATATCCAGATGCGTGGGCATATCGATTTATTCGTCAGATACAGTTTCTCAGAACAGCGCTTTACCCACTAACTTGGATTATTGCAGTTTCTGCAAATGGTTTGCTATGGATATTTGGTTTGCGCAATACAGAAGAACAGGCGGATGTCACAGAGGAAGAAATTATTTCAATGGTCAATGAAGGACATGAGCTTGGAGTTCTGGAAGCAGGCGAAGTGGAGATGATCACAAATATTTTTGAGTTTGGAGACAAAAAAGCAAATGACATTATGACACATAGAAATAATATCATGGCACTTGACAGCACTACACCATTCAAGGATGCATTAGGCTATATGCTGAAAGAAAGCAACAGCAGATATCCTGTTTTTGAGGAGAACTTAGATCATGTTATTGGTGTGCTATATTTAAAAGATGCAATGCGAATACATACTCTGAATGAGAGTCTGAATCAGCCAATTGGAATAGTGAAAGGGCTTTTGAGAGAGGCCGTGTTTGTGCCAGAAACGAAAAATATCGATGCTCTTTTTCGTAGTATGCAGTCACAAAAAAATCAGATGGTGATTGTTATGGATGAGTATGGGCAGACATCGGGACTTGTGACAATGGAAGATATCTTGGAAGAAATTGTGGGAAATATTATGGATGAGTACGATCCAGAGGAAAATCATATTCAGAAAAAGAGCGAGAACGAATACGTGATTGAAGGAATGATGCGGCTTGAAGATTTGGAGAAACGGTTTGATATTTCCTTTGGTGAGACAGAGTTTGAGACAATCAATGGATATTTAATTTCTAAGTTAGACCGCATTCCCGACGAAGATGAGAATTCTGAAGTTGAGATTGAAGGATATCTCTTTAAAATAATCAAAGTGGAAAAAAATGTAATTCAATCCGTGTTAGTCACAAAAACTCAAAAAGTAAAGAAATACAATATTGCCGCGGAGAACACAGAGCAATAATACATAAATATTAGAAACATTTGTACAAAAACAACCACCAGATTATAAAAGATGGAGGCTTGTAAAACTATAGAAAAGTGATGGAGATAAAGGAGAATTGAAAACATGTCAGGACATTCAAAATTTGCGAACATTAAACACAAAAAGGAAAAAAATGATGCGGCAAAGGGAAAAATTTTTACAATTATTGGACGAGAGATTGCAGTTGCAGTAAAGGAAGGCGGTCCAGACCCTTCCAATAATTTTAAGCTGGCGCAGGTCATTGCAAAAGCAAAGGCAAACAATATGCCAAATGATACGATTGACCGCGGTATCAAGAAAGCAGCAGGTGATGGAAACGCAGTAAATTATGAACATGTTACATATGAGGGATACGGTCCAAATGGAATTGCGATTATCGTTGAGGCGCTGACAGACAATAAGAATAGAACGGCTGCAAATGTACGAAGTGCTTTTACTAAAGGAAATGGAAGCATTGGAACGCAGGGGTGTGTCTCTTTTATGTTTGATGAGAAGGGACAGATTATCATTGACAAAGAAGAATGTGAGATGAGTGCAGATGATTTGATGATGACTGCGCTTGACGCCGGTGCTGAGGATTTTTCGGAGGAGGATGACAGTTTTGAGATTTTGACTGCACCAGAAGATTTTGATGCAGTTTATAAGGCATTGCAGGAGAATAAAATTGAGATGGCAAGTGCTGAGGTTACAATGATACCACAGAATTATGTTACACTTACGGATGAAAATGCGATTAAGAATCTAAACAGAACTTTAGATATGTTGGATGAAGATGATGATGTGCAGGCAGTATATCACAATTGGGAAGAATAAATAATATAAACAATATTTTAGAGCGCTAGAAATATCTAGTGCTCTTTTTATGCACACGGACGCGGAGAGGAGCAATGCAGCGGAAGCTGCCCGCGTCCGGCGCGTAAGTAGGGAAAAGTTTATCTTTCCCCTACTCGATTGCGCAGACCCATACAGAGGAATAAGCCGCTAAGGCGGCGCACAGGTCGCGCGTAAGTAGGGGTAAGGAACCTTCCCTACTCGATTTATGTACACGAGTGTTTATTCGCTTTTGATTAAATATTTTGTGTATTTTATATATTTTTTGGCAGTTTTGTGCTATAATACTGATTGGAATTAATGAATTGTTTAGAAGTTATTAAAAATTGTCTAAATGAAGATTTTTCAAAAAGGGGAAAGATTCAAAAGATGAATACAAAAAATAAGATTCAACCATACATACACCATGCAAAATATTATGAGACAGATCAGATGGGTATTATTCACCATTCTAACTATATTCGTTGGATGGAAGATGCAAGAATGGATGCTATGAGTCAATTTGGAATATCATACAATAATATGGAAAAAAACGGTATTATTAGTCCAGTTGTCTCGGTATCTTGTCAGTATAAAAGCATGGTGCATTTTGATGATACAATATTGATTCAGGTAAGTGTCACAAAATATAATGGAGTTCGGCTGGACTTGGCATATGAGATAACTGACAAAAACACTGGGGAACTACGCACGAAAGGGACAAGTACCCATTGTTTTCTGGACAGAGTAGGACAAGTTATTTCGTTAAAACGGGATTATCCTGAAATTGATCAACGATTTCGACAGATGTTATAATAAAAAGGAACTCTCGTAAGACTTTTATTAAAAAATAATAATATTATAGAAAGGAATGAAATTACATGAGAGAGGTAAATGAACAACAAATTTTAGCGCTGGCACCAAATGCGGCAGCAGCCTCAAACGGTAAGAAGATTTCACAAAAGGGTGGATTTGTTAAGCTTGAACGGTCAGAGGATGACACATTTTATATGGGTGAGTGTAGTGGCAGTGGCAAAAGTAACTACATTACATCAGCAGACTACATAGACGAGAACAATCCAGTATATCGCTGTTCTTGCCCAAGCAGGCAGTTTCCTTGCAAGCATAGTTTGGCATTGATGTATGAGATGTTGGCAAAAAAGGAGTTTGGCATTTGTGAAATTCCAGAGGATATCCAGAAAAAGCGTGAAAAAAAGCAGGCGAAGGCAAATGAAGTAGCAAAACCAGAGAGCGAGATGACTGAGGAGGAAAAGAAGAAGGCAGAAAAGAAAAAAGCGTCCGCTGCAAAAACTGCGAAAAATGCAAGAGTGAAAAAAATAAAGACACAGCTTGAAGGGCTGGATTTGGTTGAAAAAGTTGTTATGGAATTAATGTCTGCGGGACTAGGAACGATTGGAGGAGCTTCTATTAAAACCTATCAGGAGCTTGCAAAGCAAATGGGCGATTATTATCTTCCAGGTCCACAGAGACTATGTAGCCAGTTGTTAATTGAAATTGCAGAATTTCAAAAAGACCAGGATGAGTCTCATTACGACGCAGCAATCAGTGTGTTAGAAAAGCTTTGGAGCTTAATTAAAAAGTCACGTCAGTACCTAAATGAGAAAATTGAGAATGATGATGTGACACTGGAAGACACTGTTTTGTATGAGGAACTTGGCGGCATTTGGAAACTGTCAGAGCTAGAGGAGCTGGGCAAGAATAAAAAGGATGCAAGTCTGATGCAACTTTCATTTTGGGTGGTTTACGACGAGGCGCGAAAAGAGTATATTGATACAGGTTGCTGGGCGGATTTGGACACAGGCGAAATTTATATGAACTATAATTATCGGCCTATAAAATCGTTGAAGTATGTTAAGCAGGAGGACAGCGTTTTTGGGGTGGCAAAAGTGCCAAGCGCAGTGTTTTATCCAGGGGATGGAAATGTTAGAGTTCGATGGGATAATGCTCAGATTCGCCCATATGAACAGACAGATTATGAGGCAATATTTGAACATGCAGTGACTTCTGTCAAACAGGAGGCCAAGGCTGTCAAGAATTTTCTGAAAAATGCAATGACACAGCCATGGATGATTCAGTTAATCTCATTTAATAAAATTGGAAAAATTGGCGAGGATTATGTGTTGGTAGACAAAAATAACGACACAATTCTTTTAGGAGACATGCAAAATATGGAGGAGACTGTTGTGCGACTTTCAATGTTGCCAAATGCCTCTTTGCTTGAAAATCAGGTTCTTTTGGGTGCGTTTTATTATAATCAAGAAAACCGTAGACTTATGGTACAGCCGCTTAGTATTATCACACAAGATGCGGTGGTACGATTGTTATATTAAAAGGCAGAAAAATTAAAGTATGGAAACCTTTAAGGATAAACATGAAAGGCCAAGAAGATTTTGACATAGGCAGTTGCCTAAAGAGTACACAATAGAAAGTAGGAGGGAGAAAAATGGATACAACACCGATTTATGAGCTGCGGGCACGCTTGCGCGCAGCAGGGATTGCAGGGACAAGCTTGTTGTCGGAAGATTTCCGATTAAAACGTGCCTACGAGGCATTTAAACCACTTGAGACAGCTTCGCCGGTCTTTGCTAAATTGGGACAGTTGACAACACAATTGTTAGCGCCAGACTGTCCCAATTTGCAGGGAGCGTTATTGGATACAATAACGCTGGTAGACGCTGTGATTTGCACGCTAGGAACAGTGGATATAAAAGGGGAAGTTGCAGCTCTTGACATTGTTGACATAGAGAAGAATATAGGCAGCATTATTGTCAATGCGCCATACTCCACGTTAAAAGAACTTTTGGAAGCACTGACAACATCAGGCAGTGGTCACCATGCTTATGTGTGTGACATGCGTGAAAACCGTCCAGAATTGTTTCGCGATTATCGTGTAAGATATGCTTTAGTACAAGCGTTGGGCGCTCCTTATGCAGAGCTTGCCAATGAAGTGAAACAATGGATGATAGAAGACCAAGACAATACAATACTGCCGCTTTTGTACAGAGGTTTTGACCCTAAAGGCAAAAAGGAAATGGTGCGCCGTGTGATGGTGATTGATGCCATTGCAGGGGCAGAGGCAAATGATTTTTATCTTGAGATGCTTGAAAGTGCGCAGAAAGATATTCGTCTGGCGCTGCTTAATGCACTGCGTCATAATTCAGATAATGTCACCTTGCTTTTGGATTTGGCAAAGAAAGAAAAAGGGAAGAACAAAGATAAAGTCTTGGAGCTGCTCGCGGAGATGGAGGAGGCAAAAGCATGTGATTTCTATCAAGAAATGATGAAGAAAAAACCAGAAAATGCATTACAAAATCTTAAAAATACAACGACAGAGTGGTCGGCAGAATTAGTTGCTGCACAATGCAATGAGATGCTTGTACAAATTGATGCATTAGACAAGACAACATCAGATGAAAAGAAATTTGAAGTGTCTGAGAGACTGCAAAAGGTAATTCGCGCATTGTTTGGAAAGGGAGGGACTATAATCTGTGAATGTTATCGCAGTCTGCTTGCACGAAAAGATAAAATTAACCCTCTATTTCGAGAAACATGGAAAGTTGACAAAAAAAATAATTATACAGACATACTGCGATATGGAGTGCTTGACATTACAGAGGAGTCTCTTAGCAGTTCATTTGCTGCAAGTGCTAGAAAAATTGAAATTGCGTTAGGAAAGATTTTGCATCATTCTCTATTTGTCAATCCAGATACCGCATTGCAGGAACTTGCATTGGAATTGTATACAGGAAATGTAAACTTTTTGCCAGCGGCTGTCACAACAAAATTAATTCGGAATGAAGAATGTACACAGTGGCTTGTAATGTCTGTGCCAGAACAATCTAAAGAGCATATGAACGCGGTGCTAGAAGCAGCTGCTTATATTAAATGGGATCAAAGACAAGAAGGGTATCAGTTTGTTGGTGATTATATAGACACTTATGCAGACAGCTATGAATATGAGCATTACAATCCGCTCAAAACTGTAGAAGTACCAATTTCATTGACGCATGCAAAAGAGATAATGGATTGGTTAAAACGATACAGAACAAAAGCGGCGGATGATATTTTAGGAGAATGGGTTGCGTTAAACGATAAAGAACAATGTCAGGAGATGGGAGAATATTTTTATAAAAGGGCATTGGTTTCTCCTGACAATCACAGTGATATTTATTATATGAAGAAGTGTGGCTGGACAGTATGTAAAGGGCTGGGAGTAAAATATATAAAGAACAATCCAAATGTTACAGCGTGGTCTTTATACTACTGGTTATCGGATTTGTCAGAGGATAAAGCGGCTGTTATGGAAGAAGCAAAAGCAATCTGTGATAAGATAAAAAGTGGTGAGATTAAAATGAAAAGTTCTAAGCTACAGGACTTTGAAAAATATATGGATAACTGGTATGAGAGATCCTAAAATCAAATAAAGAGGTAGTATAATGGATACAACACCAATTTATGAGCTGCGGGCACGTTTGCGCACAGTATGTATTGCAGGAACAAGTCTACTATCGGAAGACTTTCGATTAAAACGCGTCTATGATGCGTTTAAGCCATTGGAGGGAGCTTCGCCTGTCTTTGCAAAATTAGGGCAGTTGACAGCGCAGCTATTTTCGCCGGACTGTCCAAATCTGCAAGGTGCGCTTTTGGATGCTATCACGTTGACTGATGCTGTAATTTGTACGCTGGGAGCGGTGGATACACAAGGGGAAATAGAGTCTTTTACAATTACTGCACTGGAAACAAGTACAGACAGTATTGTGGTCAATGCGCCTTATTCTGCGTTAAAAGAATTGCTCGATGCGCTGACAACATCAGGCGGCGGTCACTATGGATATGTATGTGAAATGCATGATAGTCACCCAGAACTTTTTCGGGACTATCGTGTAAAGTATACGTTGGTTCAGGCATTGGGTGCTTCCTATGCAGAGCTTGCAGATAAAGTGGAAGAGTGGCTAAGAGAAAGCAATGACAAAACAATTTTACCACTTTTATATAAAGATTTTGACCCAAAAGGGAAAAAGGAAATGGTGCGCCGCGTAAGATTAATCAGTGCGCTTGCCGGTGCCAAGGCAAACAATTTTTATGTTAAGATGCTAAAGGAAGCACAGCGGGAGGTGCGCACAGAGTTAATTGATGCGCTTCGTCATGATCCTGGAAATATGTCATTGCTGTTTTCATTGTCAAAGACAGAAAAAGGAAAAAATAGAGATAAAGTATTTGAGCTGATTGTGGGGATACAGGATGAGGAAGTCAATAACTTTTTCAAGGAATTAGCAAAGAAAAAATTGGATATTGTCTTGATATATCTCAGAAATTCAACGACAGACTGGTCTTCGGATCTGGTAGCGGAAGTTTGTGAAAAAATCTTGGAAGAGCTGAAATTGGTAGATGACGATTCAGCTAAGGAGAAACAAGAAGTATCGGATAGATTGCAGCTTTTGGTGAGAGCTATTTTTGGCAAGGGCGGTCCCCGAATTTGTGAATGTTATAGAAAACTTCTTGCAAATAAAGAAAAAATAGACATGCTTCTGAAAAAAACATGGCGAAAACCACAAAATGCATATCAAAATGATACACTACAATATGGTGTATTACAGTCTTATCGATATTGGTATAAATCCAATATACGGGAGATTGAGACAGCGTTGGGAAAAATCTTACATCATTCTCTCCTTGTAAATCCAGACCCAGATTTGCAGGCGCTTGCATATGAGTTATATCAAGATGCAAATTCTAAAAAGACGAATTTAAAATTTTTGCCAGCGGCTATTACAGTACAGCTTTCTAATGATGAAGCTTGTACAGAATGGCTGCAAGAGCAGGTTACAGACAAAATTTTTTTGATACCAAAGTTTTCAAAGGAACGTATGAAGGCAGTTGTCGAAGCGATGGCCTATATTAAATGGGACTCTTTAGAGAACAGCTATGTGTTTTTTGGAACTTATCTGGAAGTTCCTTTTCCAGAGAAAAAAAGTGTTTCGAGACCAATTCGGCTATCTCATGCAAAAGAGATTATAGAATGGCTAAAAAAGCATTCGTCAAAAGTAGTAGATGAGATTTTGTCGTGTTGGATACCATTGAATGACAAGTATATCTGTGAGAATATGGGAGAATATTTTTACAAAAAAGCATTAATTACTGGCTATAACCAGATGTATCTGGCAAGCATGAAGAAATGTGGATGGAAAGTTTGTAAAGGTTTGGGGGTAAAGCTTGTGAAGGATGCTTCAGAGATTCAGTCGTGGACTTTAAATAGCTGGATGACGATGCTGCCAGGAGATTACGATGCAGTAATGGAAGAGGCGCGGACAATTTGTGATATGGTCAGAAGTGGAGCATTGAAAGTTGAAAAACTAAATATAGAAGATTTTGAGCGATATATGGATAGGTGGACCAAAGAACAGTTTCAATAAAATGGAGGGAAAACATGAGTGAAGAATTATTAAGACTGCCAGCAGAGCAGTTGTTTCAAAAAGAAATTGACGCATTGATTGCAGCAGAGAAAAATCCAATTCCAACAGGATGGCGTATGTCACCGCAGTCTGTAAAGACTTATATTTGCGGCGGAAAGGTTGGAAAGACTGAGATTACGCCAAAATACATAGGACATGAGCGCTTGGTGGAGATTGCAATTTCTACGCTTGTCACAGACAGAGCATTGTTGTTGATTGGAGAGCCAGGAACGGCAAAGAGCTGGCTTTCTGAGCATTTGACAGCCGCTATCAATGGCGATTCCACAAAAGTGATTCAGGGAACAGCAGGAACCACAGAGGAACAGATTAAATATTCTTGGAATTATGCAATGCTGATTGCGCAGGGACCGTCGCACGAAGCAATGCTCAAGAGTCCTGTTTTCAATGCAATGGAGACGGGATCTATCGCGCGCGTTGAGGAAATTTCGCGCTGTGCCTCTGAAGTGCAGGATGCATTGATTTCGATTTTATCAGAAAAGAGAATCTCGGTTCCAGAACTTGCGGTTGAAGTAGCGGCGAAAAAAGGTTTTTCTGTGATTGCGACGGCAAATACAAGAGACAAGGGCGTGAATGAAATGTCCGCTGCGCTAAAGCGTCGTTTTAATATTGTAGTGCTTCCAGCGCCGGCAAATCTAAATTCTGAGATGGAAATTGTTAGAACAAGAGTGACACAACTGTCACAAAATCTTGATTTGAATGCAACACAGCCAGCAGATAGCGTTGTGGAGAAAGTATGTACGATATTCCGTGAACTTCGCTGCGGAGAGACACTTGACCGCACACAGAAGGTAAAAGGTACTTCAGGTGTTCTTTCGACGGCGGAGGCGATTTCTCTATTGTGCAATAGCATGGCACTAGCGGGAAGTTTTGGGAATGGTACGATTTCCAATGACGATTTGGCAGCAGCATTGCAAGGAGCAGTTATCAAGGACGAGGATAAAGACAAGGTAGCGTGGAAAGAGTATTTGGAAAATGTTATGAAAAAGCGCGGTTCGGAGTGGTCAGGACTGTATCGGGCATGCAAAGAGCTGACAGTTTAGTACCTGTTTAGGAAGGTAAGGAGAGATAGATGAAAAATCCAAATTTTTTCGGAATACGGCATTTATCGCCTGCCGGGGCGTATTACTTGCGCGGGTTTCTTGATGAGAAGAAGCCAAAGCTGGTGTTAGTCGAGGGGCCAAGTGATTTTGAGGATATGTTGTCTGACATGGTGCGCAAGGAGACAAAACTGCCGATTGCGGTGCTTGCATATACAAAAGAAGCGCCTGTTAGAACGATTTTGTACCCATTTGCAGAGTATTCGCCTGAGTATCAGGCAATACAATGGTGTCATAAAAATCATGTGCCATGTCGTTTTATTGATTTGCCTTCGGAGACTTTTCTAGCGATATCAGAGTGCGGTATGCAAGAAGCAGAAGGTGAGGAGAGCAGAAGTAGTGTTTATGAGCAGCTTGATCAGCAGAGTGGCGAGGATGGGCATGATACTTTTTGGGAACGTGTTATGGAGCAGTCGGGCAGTATAGAAGCCTACCATTTGGGCGCGAATCGCTTTGGCGCGAATATTAGAAGCCTCACAGAAGGAAAAGATAATGACTGGGCGGAAACAACACTTCGCGAGGCATATATGCGTCAACAAATTAAGAAGGCGGTGGATGCAGGCATTGCGCCAGAAGAAATTGTTGTTGTGACAGGCTCGTATCATGTAGAAGGTTTGAAAAACTGGGAGGAGGCTGACGAAGACATATCAAAGATGCCCAGAGTGGGGGCAAACCATACATTAATGCCGTATTCCTACTATCGTCTTTCTACAAGGTCAGGCTATGGCGCTGGAAACAAAGCGCCTGCATACTATGCACTTTTGTGGGAGGGCTTAAAAAAAGGGGAACCGATGTATGCAGTTTATAGTTATTTGATACGACTTGCTAAATATCAGCGTAAGAATGGAAATCCTGTTTCCTCTGCATCTGTAATTGAGGCGGTGCGTTTAGCGATGTCTTTAGCACAGCTTAGAGGCGGAACGATAGCGTCACTTAGAGATTTGCGCGATGCTGCACAGACTTGTATTGGCGAGGGAAGTGTATCCAGCATTATCCTTGCAACTGCTGATACAGAGATTGGTACGGTGATTGGCGCACTTCCTGACGGGGTGAGTCGCACCAGTATTCAAGAGGACTTTTACAGACAGCTAAAAGACTTAAAACTTGAGAAATATCGCGATATTACAGCCCAGGATTTGATGTTAGATTTGCGGGAAAATAGGCGTGTTAGCTCAGAAAAATCAGCGTTTATCGATTTGCATCGCTCATTTTTCCTACATCGGCTTAGAGTGATTGATGTAAGTTTTGCACAACAGCAGTTAGTTAGTCAGGATAATGCAACATGGTCAGAGCATTGGGTTATTCGATGGACACCCGAGGCAGAGATTGAGTTAGTGGAATCTGCATTGAAGGGCGATACTGTCGATGGTGCTGCTTCCTTTGCTATGAAGGAGCGCGTGGAAAATGCTGCGAATATGGGGGAAATTGCACTTGTTATAGAGGATGCGTGCAGTTGCGGCATGGAGAAAGCAGTCGGTTATGCTACTGCGGCGCTACAAAGAATGGCGGTTGATGCTGCATCTGTAGAGGATTTGGCAAAGACAGCACAGAGGCTTTCGGTGGTGGTTCAGTATGGTAACATTCGGCGTATTGATGCAAAACCTTTGGAACCCATACTAAAGCAGTTATTTTACAGAGCATGTCTGATACTGGAATCCGCATGTGTGTGTGATGATGCGGCGAGCAAGTCGATTCTTGTTGCGATGGAGCAGTTAAACAGCGTGGAGTTAGCGCATGATTTTCTGGATCATGATGAGTGGATTAAGGTGTTGGATAGCATTTCAGAACGTGACGATCTAAATACAAAACTATCGGGATTTGCTGCGGCAATTTTGTTGGAGCGTGGTAGTATGAATACACAACAGTTACGAACAGAGGTATCAAGGCGTCTCTCAAAAGGTATTCCTGCGGATTTGGGGGCAGGCTGGTTTGAAGGGCTTGCCATGAAAAATAGATATGCATTGATTGCAAGGTTGTCTTTGTGGGAGAGTTTAAACGATTATCTTGTCACATTAGATGATGAGGAGTTTAAGCGGGCGCTTGTCTTTTTGCGGCGTGCTTTTGCAGACTTTTCTGCTGCAGAAAAGGACCAAATTGCAGAAAATTTGGGCGAGATATTAGGTCTGAATGGTCAGGAGGTCAGCGAGATAGTGAATGCTGTGCTTGATGAGAGCGCGCAGCAAATGATTGAGGGACTGGATGATTTTGATTTTGACCTTTAACCTTTTTGATAGGGAGGTTTATTATGGAAGTAAAAGAACAAATTAGCCGTTGGCGTTTGATTCTGGGACAGGAGAGTGACAAACGGTTGTCAACAATGACAGATTTGACATTGACGCAGGAGCAGGATTTGATGGATCAGGCGTTGGCTTCTATCTATAATCGAGCAGAGCTTGGCGGATTTGGCGGGGCTGGTGGTTCGGGCAGAGGTGCAGGCAAAGGCCCGTCAAATCCACAGATTAGCCGATGGCTCGGCGATGTGCGAACGCTGTTTGACAAGGAGTTAGTGACCGTTATTCAGAATGACGCAGTGTCGCGCTGTGGATTGAAACAGTTGTTGTTTGAGCCAGAGCTATTGGAAAATATGGAGCCAGATATCGGTCTTGCCTCTACGATTCTGATGCTGAAAGACCAGATTCCAAAACGCTCAAAAGAGAGTGTCCGAGAATTTATTAAAAAGATTGTGGAGGAAATAAATAAGCTGCTTGAGCAGGATATTCGGCGTGCTGTGACTGCTGCGGTCAATAAGAGAAAACATTCTCCTATTCCATCTGCGTCGGCAATGGATTTTAAGCGGACAATTCATCGCAATTTAAAACATTATAATCCTGATTTAAAAACAATTGTGCCAGAACATTTTTACTTTTTTGATCGGACGAGTACAACAGCGGCGAATAAATGGACAATTATCCTTGATATCGACCAAAGTGGTTCAATGGGAGAATCCGTGATATATTCTTCTATTATTAGTTGTATTTTGGCGAGCATGGCAAGTATTAAAACGCGAATTGTTGCATTTGATACAAATATTGTGGACTTGACAGAAAAGAGTGATGACCCCGTTGATTTGTTGTTTGGGTTTCAACTTGGTGGAGGTACAGATATTAATAAATCCATTGCTTATTGTGAACAGTTTATTGAGAATCCAGCAAAGACTTTGTTTTTCTTAATATCAGATTTAGATGAGTTTGGAAATAGGGCAGGAATGCTTAGACGAATTAGTGACATGAAGGAATCTGGGGTGACAGTGGTTAGTTTGCTTGCGATTGCGGATGGTGGAAGACCTTACTATGATGCGCAGATGGCACAAAAGCTTGCGGGGCTTGGTGTTCCATGTTTTGCTTGTACGCCAGAACTTTTGCCAACGCTTCTTGAAAAGGCACTAAAAGGACAAGATTTGTCCCAGTTTGGGAAAAAAGCGAAGTAAGTAAGAGGGAATACAAAATGGCAATACAGGGAGAAACAAGGCAAAATACACGTATTAAAATACGAGAGCCAAAACAGTATAAAGTGATTATGCACAATGATGATTTTACTACAATGGATTTTGTGGTGGATATTCTGCGAGAATTTTTTCATAAGAATGAAATGGAAGCAGAGCGACTGATGTTATTGGTACATGAGACAGGCAAGGCAGTTGTAGGAACTTATCCATATGATATTGCTGTCTCAAAGGTACAATCTGCGTCGGCAAGGGCACGAGAAGAAGGATTTCCATTTCGCATGACAATTGAATAGCATATGGAGGGTAACAGTTCAGCCATACAAAATTGGATATACAGAATACTGTTGGGAGCTTGCTCACATAAGGCATTTTGTATATTCAATTTTATAGGGCGGACGCCCGACATGAAATAAGTTGTCGGAAATAGCTAAAATGAATTGTCAGATCGTACAATCCGACAACTTATGAATGGGTATGGCTGAACTGTTACTATGGAGGAGTAGAGATGCAGGTATCAAGAGAAGTGGCAGAAATCATTAATTCTGTAATTGCTCTGGCAAGAGAAAGACATTATGAGCTTGTAACGCCAGAGTTGGTATTGTATGTGATTTGTGACAATCAAATCTTTGCGGAGGCATTTGAGGATTGTGGTGGTGACATTCAAGAGCTTTCCAATCAATTGGAGGGATATTTCAATCAATATTTGCTTGATGCGGATCAGACAGATTCTATTGTACATGATTCTGAGTTAAACCCAGAGTTTTCGGCAGGAATGGGAAGTCTGCTGTCTTATGCAAGAGAGTCGGCGCAGGGAAGTGGGCGGAGAGTTGTTGGATTAATGCACATTATTCATGCAATGTTTGAATTGTCGGAGAGTTATGCAGTCTATTATATGCAACTGCAAGGAATTGAACATGCAGAATTGCTACAACAAATGACAATGTTGTATGAGGAAGTGTCTGACAGCAGACAAAAAATCAATAGAGATTTTACTGAGAAGGAGACAGAACAGGAGGACGGTCCATCAGAAAAAGTATGGCAGCAGTTTGCGGTTTGCCTGAATGATATGTTGGATGGAGTGAATCCGCTGATTGGCAGAGAAGAAGAACTAGAACGCACCATGCAGATTTTATGCCGCAAAGAGAAAAATAATCCGCTTCATATTGGAGAGCCGGGGGTTGGCAAGACAGCAATCACATATGGTCTTGCACGCTTAATTGAAGAAAATCAGGTTCCTGAACCATTAAAGGATGCAAAGATTTTTTCGCTTGACCTTGGAAGTTTAATTGCAGGGACACAATTTCGCGGTGATTTTGAGAAGCGATTTAAGCGAGTGATGGACAGCATCTGCCATGAAGATAAGCCAATTGTCTATATTGATGAAATTCACAATATTGTAGGTGCAGGCGCTGTAAATGGGGGAGCATTTGATATATCAAATATGTTGAAACCATATTTGGCAGCAGGAACAGTTCGCTTTATTGGGGCGACTACGTATGAGGAGTATAAGAAACATTTTGAGAAAAGTAAAAGCTTGGTAAGGCGTTTTCAAAATATTGATATTAAGGAGCCAGATATTGAGGATGCTACACATATTTTAGAGGGACTCAAAGACAGTTATGAGAAATTTCATGGGGTGACTTATGGAACAGATGTCATTGCATACGCGGTAAACATGAGTGCGAAGTATGTGAATGAGCGCTATTTGCCCGACAAAGCGATTGATTTGATTGACGAGGCAGGCGCTTATCGTCGATTACATCCACTAGAACAAAAAACCCAGTCTGTTGGTACTGATTTGATTGATGAAATTTTATCAAAAATCTGTCAGATTCCCAAACAGGTTGTAGAACAAGATGAGATTGAGACGCTTGCAACCTTAGAAAAACGACTGGCAAGTCGTGTGTTTGGACAGAGCGAAGCGATAGCACAGGTGGTTAACGCTGTAAAGTTTTCAAGAGCAGGGCTTCTTGAGGAAGGAAAACCACTAGCAAGTTTACTCTTTGTGGGACCTACAGGAGTTGGAAAGACTGAAATTGCAAGAAGTTTGGCAGAAGAACTTGGCATTCGGCTCATTCGGTTTGACATGAGTGAGTATGAGGAAAAACATGCAGTTGCAAAACTGATTGGTTCACCGGCAGGATATGTTGGCTATGAGGAAGGTGGATTATTAACAGAAGAAATCCGCAAAAACCCGCACGCAGTATTGTTATTGGATGAGATTGAAAAGGCACATCCTGATATTTACAATATTCTCTTACAAGTGATGGACTAT
Source organism: uncultured Lachnospiraceae bacterium (assembly GCA_910583965.1). Lineage (GTDB taxonomy): Bacteria > Bacillota > Clostridia > Lachnospirales > Lachnospiraceae > COE1. The sequence goes on along the minus strand of CAJUAE010000012.1, from coordinate 22,222 downwards.
GCAACACTCACAGACAATCAAGGCAGAAAGGCGGATTTTCGCAATGTTATTATCATTATGACTTCCAATGCGGGTGCAAGTCGAATTGGAAAGCATGGAATCGGCTTTACAGGGCAGGATGTCAAAGCGGATGTAATTCTGGAGGAAGTGAAGCGCATTTTTCAGCCGGAGTTTCGCAACCGTCTGAATAAGATTGTGGTCTTTCGTGGTATGGACGATACAATGGCAGCACAGATTACGGAGAAAAAGCTTGGAGAATTGCAAAAGATGTTGCTTTTGAAAAAGGTAGAACTTTCTGTTGATACAGCAGCAAGAACACTTTTGAAAAAGAAAGGTATCACAACAGAGTTTGGCGCGCGTGAGATTGACCGTGTGATTCAGAGTGAAGTAAAAGCGCTTTTGGTAGATGAGATTTTATTTGGAAAATTAAAAAAAGGCGGCAAGTGTAAACTAGCAGTGACCGAAAATAATTTTCAGTTAAAGTATCCACAGGGAAAAATAAGAAAGAGTACAAAATCATGATAATAACAGAGTGATATTGTTCAAAAATTTAAGTAGTACAATAAAGAAAAATCTAAATTGTTTTATGGGTTCAGCGGTGAATAATCTTTGACTGAAATCAGCTTTTGATAGGATTACAAGAGTGCTAGTTGGTTTGATGTCAACAGAATGAACAGGTACGTTGTAGCGAGAATGTCGTTGAATTACAGAGGAGGGAAAATATATGCCCGTGTTTCGCGTCCATGAAAAGGAATTATCATTTCCAAATCCAATATTAGCAAGAGATGATGGACTGCTTGCAGTTGGAGGGGACTTGTCTGTCGAGCGATTGTTACTAGCGTATTCTCACGGCATTTTTCCGTGGTATAATCCAGGGGAAGAAATTCTTTGGTGGTGTCCCAAAAAACGCTTTGTGATATTTCCCAGTGAAATTCATATTTCCCATTCTATGAAAAAGTATATAAAAAAGCACGCATTTCGCATTGCTTGGAATAGAAATTTTGCGGATACGATGCATCGATGTCGATTAAAGAGGGAATTTAACGAAGGAACATGGATTTCTGATGAGATGGAGGAGGCTTATTATCATCTGCACAAGCAGGGATATGCGGTTAGTGTGGAGATTTTTGAAGATGAGGAATTAGCAGGCGGTTTTTATGGGGTCTGTATTGGAAAATGTTTTTTTGGTGAAAGTATGTTTTCGGAAAAGCAAAATGGCTCTAAAACTGCACTGATTGCCTTTGCACAACTTTTAGAGCGGCAAAATTTTTTGTTTATTGATTGTCAGTTTCACACAGAACATCTTGAGAGCATGGGTGGTAGATATATTTCGTGGGAAGAGTATGAAGAATTATTGCAAAAAGGGTTGCAGGGATAAATTTTGTATGGATTTTTACCTGTTGAAAAAACGGGCAAACACGATTTGTTTTATCTTTTTTTCATAGAATTTATAAATACTTTTGTGGTAACTTTCTTGTAGGAATGATAGAATGAAGATAACATATTAACGAGGAAGTGCTGGTGTTCTAAAATATTTGGAACATGCAGAAAAACAGGAGGAAAGAGAATGGATTTATTTGATAAAACCACCAGAGCAGTGAAGGAAATCGGAAATGCGACGCGCGAGCAAACGGAACTTGCAAATCTTAAGATTCAGAAGGCAGCAATTGAGAAGCGGCTTGAAGGGCAGTATGCGGAAATCGGCAGAAGATATGTTGCCTATATTGCAGATACATTCCGCACCGAACCATTTGACGTGACAGATATCTTGGATGTTATCAATCCTGATTTGGAGAAGATTGCAGAGATTGTGGATCAGGTGGAGCAGAAAGAACAGCAATTCAGACAGCATTCTATTGAGAAAGACAGAAAAAAAGCGTTGGAGCAGTTTGAAAGTGAGAAGCGCAAGCTGGACAAGGCAAGAGATTTAGATATTATCTCTGAGTTGGAATATGATGAGAAGCTGACGAAGGCACGCAAGCGATATGACAATTTTGAGATGTTGAAAAAGATTCAGATGCAGTTGGAAATGGATATTATTACAAGAGAGGAGTACGAGGAGAAAGTTCAGAATATTTTACAGTAGTTTTTATAATAAAGAAGGATGTAAATCGTCCTTCTTTATTTTACTTTATGGGAAATTACGATAACAAAAGAAAAAGCAAACATATATTTGCAAGAATATGCGTTTGAATAAGTGAATAAAAAGGTAATATGTTAATGCTATTAGAACATAAATAGTACAAAACAAGAAAGCTCTTTTCTTATTAAGTTATATGTTGGTTTGGTAGGACATAAATGGATAATATTAAAGCGTTCAAGTATGCGCTGATAAGTATTATAGTTGTTACATTTTATTCACTTAATTAAATAATGCTTTTACGGAAGTTTTTTGCGAAGAAATGGTATCCTATGGATACAATTTTTCATAATTGTTGTCAGAAAGAATATCATCTTGATTATGAGTTATTTCGTGATGAGCGAAAGGAAAAAGGTATGACACAAGAGGAATTTGCAGATGGAATTTATCAAGACAATAGTTCTATTTCTCGGTTTGAAACAGGAAAGGCATCTCCTAATAAAAAGACATTTAGGCGGATGACGCAAAAGCTTGGAATGGAAAAAGGTAGGTATAATGGATATGTAGTGGCAGATTCATTTGAAGTGATGGAACTTAGGACTCAGCTAGATATATTAGAGATGCGTCGTAGGTATATGGAAGCACGGAAAACTTTAGAAAAAATGAAAGAACAATTTTTTTGCAACTTAGTGAAATGAAAAGTTAAAAATAAATTTTAAAATTGTTCCACCTAATGAAGGGAATGTGTTTTGGTTGTTTTATTTTCCTTTGAAATATTATAATCGCTTGGATTTGCTAAAATATTGGAATCAAGATTATGAGAATAGTGAGGAATGTAATTTAAGTTGTCAAGCTGGAATTAAGTCAATTTCAATTATGTGTAATGGAGATGTATATGGATGTGATTTAATGATTGGAATAGATGAGTTTAAGGCTGGAAATATATTGAGAAATACAATAGATGATATTTGGAATAATTCAACTGTATTCAATAAATTAAGGAATATAGAAAAAAAAGATCTAAAAGGAAAATGCTATCAATGCAAAGAGAAATGGTGTGGTGGAGGATGCAGATCAGCAGCATTTAATTTAGATGGGAGCATTTATGGTTCTGATTTGAGTTGTTTTTGGAGTGTGGAATAGGTATGGATGAAATAAAGATGTTCTGTATAAATGGAACTAAAAAAATTATTTTTAGGAAAGAAGGTAATGTATTTATTTGTTTTGACCCAATTGATTTAGAGTTTTATGAAGTAAATATGACTAGTGCATGTATTCTTTTTTTAGTTTCTGAGAAATATAGTTATAAATTTATGGTTGATACATTAATAGATTGGTTTGAATTGAAAAGAGCAAAGGTCGAGCAATATATTATAGAATTTTTTCAAACCTTTCCTATGCGAAACTTAATTATGGTAAATTTGCTAGAGTTAGGAGTTCCAAATAATGTTTCAAATTAGTAAATTTAGTGCACAGGAATTAAATAAAATAGCAATTCCACTTATTATCCAAAATATATCTAGTTTTCTTATTGGATTTGTTGATGAGATGTTTATTGGTAGAATTTCTACAGAAGCATATGGAGCGATTGGGGTGGCAGCTTCCTTAATGTTTTTTATAGCGGGGGTATTTAGCTATATTGCGGTAGCATTTAATATCATTGGTTCAAGGAAAATTGGGGAGAAGAACATAGAGGACTTTAGAAGGTGTTTGATAGCTTCACTCATAATAGATGTGTTTGTAGGATTGTAGTGTGAAAGAAAGTAAATTAAGCCAAAAACGTGAAATAGATACAAAAACAAGGCTCACACTGTGAACCTGAATAAGAGTATTCCCACCTTGATAAAAGAGGCGCACCTGCACATCAACAACAAATGGGTGGGGGCATCTGACATTGATGCCGGGAATGCCTTATAAAATCGGATCTATTATAACACGAAAACTTGAAGGTGTGAACCACTTTCATAACTATTTGTGCCGCCAACTGAAAGGCGGCGGAATGGAGATTTATATGCAATAACAATTCTATTGATTGGTAAACAGTTGTTTAAAATTGCTTATAGATTCTCGGGAGAAGCATTGGCAGCAGCAGTGACTTATACTAACATTACTTGTCTATATATGTTATTTCAGATGATTATATTTACATTTAATTCTTATTTTAAGATTAAGAAGAAGACAAAATATATTATGTGGGGAGCGATTGGGGCAGCAGTTTTAAACACAGTATTGGATTATGTGTTGATTTTTGGAAAATGTGGTTTTGAACCAATGGGTACAGCAGGAGCGGCTATAGCCAGTATAACAAGTGTGTTGATAAATATGCTTATTTACATTTGGGCTGGTCGAAAAGATATTAGATTTTTATGGAAAGAAAAAAGTATTTATGTAAAAGAGACAATAACTTTAATTAGGACAAGCCTTCCTCTGGCAGGAGAAGAATTATTGGAAGGCAGTGTCTTTGTGGTTGTGATCAATGCATTAATTGCACAAATAGGTATTATAGAAATTGGTGCATATTTGTTAATCAAGAAAGTGCTGGATATGATAATGATACCAATGTTTATGTATGGATCTGCTGTTTTAACGTTAGTGAGTGAGAATACAGGGAGGAAGAATCAAGAAAAAATGGTGCAGATAACACAAACAGGAACAGCCATTTCAATATCGCTTTTTATTGTAGGGGGATTTATCGTCCTCTTTTTTAGAAAACAGATTCCGCGATTGATTTCTGAGGATGAGGTATTGAGTTTAGCTGCCAGTATGGTTATGCTTCCTATGGTACTAATGAACTTTTTTAATCCAATACAGACAATTTATAAATATGCCCTACAGGCATATGGAGATGGGAATTTTGTACTGTATACTGCGGCGTTTGTTGATTTTATTATATTGGGATTTATTTTGGCAGTGTATTGGATAAAGCCTACAATTGTGATCATATTTGTAGGGTTATTTTTCAGTTATCTGCTCAATTATTTGATTTATAGAGGACGATTAAAAAAGCAGATGTCGCATGGAGGATTTTAAGCAGATTTTTATATGTAGTTTTACAATAAAACAAGAAACAGAGCACAATAACCTTTCCTGTTCGATTTTTTCTTGATACAGTCAGAATTTAAGCGTATACTGAAATATAGATATAATTATTAATAGAAATGGGGCTGCCTATGAAGAAAAAGTCAACAGATTCCGCACAGGGAGTAGAGAAAGAAAAGAGAGAAGATCGGCGCGCTATGCTGATGAAGGCTGCGAGTACAACAAGAGAAATCCGCTGGGATAAACTGGATAATACAGCACATCTTTTTCCAGTGATTGCAGGGGAGAGTATGAGCAATGTGTATCGTATTAGCGTGACACTGACAGAACTGATTAATGCTCAACTTTTGCAGCAGGCATTGGATATTGTGCTGCCCAAATTCGACGGATTTAATCTTCGACTTCGACAAGGGGTGTTTTGGTATTATTTTGAGGAAAATGGAAAAGCAGCGCCTAAAGTTAGAGAAGAATCTGCATTCCCATGCAGATATATTCACTCAAATCGAAATAACAGTTATCTATTTCATGTTACTTATTATAGATATCGCATTAATCTGGAAGTATTTCATGTGCTGACTGATGGCATGGGGGGCATTAATTTCCTAAAGGAATTAACCTATCAATATCTACGACTTGTATATCCAGAGTTAAAAGGAGACAAAGGAGATTTGCTTGCTAGCAGCACCTCGCTTAACAGAGAGGACAGTTTTCTAAAAAATTATCGTAAAAGTTCGGAGAAGGGATATCAGACCAAAAAGGCATATCTCGTAAAAGGAGAGCATTTAAGTCCAGGTGAATTTGGAATTATGCATGGTTACATGCAGGTGCCAGAACTTAAAGAAGTATGTCATCGATATGGTGCAAGCATTAATGAGTATCTGGTGACAGTGTTTATCTGGAGTGTTTATAGAGAATGTATGCATGGTATGCCATCTGAGAAGCCAATTAGAGTGGCAGTTCCGGTGAATCTTAGACCTTATTTTAATTCAATTACAACCAAAAACTTTTTTGCGATGGTGTCAGCGGAGTTTCATCCAGTTGATGAAGAATATACGTTTGAGCAGGTTCTTGAGATTGTAAAAAATAGCCTTAAGCAGCAGATTAACAAGGAGAATTTAGAACGTCTTTTCTCTTACAATGTGTCAAACGAAAAGGTTTTGGCAGCGAGAGCGGTGCCATTATTGTTCAAAAATATTGCTATGCGAGCTGTGTATACACAGTCAGCACTCGCAAATACATCTACTATTACAAATATTGGCAATATTACAGTTGATGAAGTGTACAAACCTTATGTGGAGATGTTTCATTCGTGCCTTGCAATGTCGAAGGGGCAGCATATCAAAGGAAATATATGTTCCTATGGCTCAACACTGGTATTCAGCTTTAGTTATGACCTTGCTGACCCGTCCATACAGCGTGGATTTTTCCGAAAAATTGCCGCAGATGGGGTTAATATTGAGATTGAAAGCAATGGGGTGAATTATGAGTAAATGCAGACAATGTAATATAGAAGTACTTGACGAGACACAGCGTTGTCCGCTGTGTGGCAGTGTGTTGGAACCAACAGTAGAAGTGGAAAATATGTATCCCAACATCCGATTAAAATCACGAAAATTGGTGTTTATTTCGCGATTGTATTTGTTTTGTGCGATTGCGATTGAAATTTTTCTTATAAATTTATGTATGCTTTCAGATGTACAATCGCTAGTGTATATTATAAGTGGATTGGTACTTTTGTTTGGATATATTGTAATTCGTTATGCGATTCTTGGGACAAGTGGGTATATCGCAAAGACGGTAGTTCTCACGATTATAGCAGTTATTATGCTTGTGGCAATCGACTTTTCGGTGGGCTATAATGGCTGGTCAGTCAACTATGCATTTCCGGCGGGAATTTTACTAATTGATGCAGGAACACTGGTGTTGATGGCAGTCAACAATAAAAATTGGCAAAGTTATATAATGTTGCAGATTTTTATGGTACTCTGTAGTATTATGGCAATTATTTTAAATTTTGTGCATATTGTCACCAATCCTATTGTGTCTATTGTGGCGTTAAATGTCTCTGTAATTTTGCTGCTGGGCACAATCATTATAGGAGGCAGAAGATCGCGTGTGGAATTAAAGAGGCGATTTCATATTTGATATCTTATAATAAAAGGCCCGCCAAAGCGGGCAGATGGGAGTTAGTGTGCAAGCAAAGATTTCACACCTCCTGATTAGTAGGCCCGCCAAAGCGGCAGATGGGAGTTAGTGTGAAATCAAAGATTTCACACCTCCTGATTAGTAGGTCCGCAAAAGCGGCAGATGGGAGTTAGTGTGCAAGCAAAGATTTCACACCTCCTGATTAGTAGGTCCGCAAAAGCGGCAGATGGGAGTTAGTGTGCAAGCATATCCTCGATAAAAATTCCATATCCTTTGGTGCTGTCCTGCACAAGTACATGCGTGACAGCACCTACAAACTTTCCGTTTTGTATAATAGGTGCACCACTCATACCCTGCACAATTCCTCCTGTCAATGAAAGAAGCTCTGCATCTGTGACTTCCAAGGAAATTTGGCGATTTACAGCGTCTTTTCCAGGGGTAAGTTTTGTGATCTCGATATCATAATATTTTGCTTCTCCATTAATTGTACATAAGATTTGCGCGGCACCTGTTGTCACTTCTGGCTTGAGTGCAATGGGAAGCGGTGCGCTGCCCGCTGTATATTCTGCTAGAAGTTCTGCATTTGCCACACCATAAATTCCTTGAATTGTGTTGTCTACAATGACCCCAGAAACCTGATCGGGTTTGTATTCAATGACACCAGTTAATTCTCCAGGATTTCCTCGTTCACCGCGCTTGACAGCTACAATTTCCGTATGATACAAAAGTCCACTGCCAAGTTTTAACAGCTCTCCAGTGTCCATATCATTGATGCCATGTCCTAGTGCTCCAAAACGATTTTGACAGTCAATATAGGTCATTGTACCAATACCCTGCGCGCTGTCTCTCAGCCATGCTCCCATTTTATAAACATTATTTTCGTCGGTTTCGGGTTTTATTTTCACTTGGATAAGTTCTTCTTTTCTGGATACTTGAAATATAATCTCCGCGCCATTTCCGTTTTCTACATAATCTCGTATTTGTTTTTTGTCATTGATTGCCACGCCATCCATCGCTGTCAAATAATCCCCCGATTGCAGTTTATACTCGGAAGGAGCATGTTTGTCACCACTGATTCCATCGAAACTGCCAGTATCTACCACAAGAACGCCTTGCGTTTTTACATAGATACCAATCGGACGCCCTACAGGAGTCAAAGTGGTATTTTCTATCACTTGTATGTCCACATCTTTAAGCGGTAACAGACCAAAAAGTTTGAGACGCATCTGATAGGAGTTTGTTGTTTCGCCTGCTACAATTGTCAGTGGCTGATTGAGTGCGAGCACTGTCTCAGAATCTGTGTTTAAAATACCAGATGCTGGAATACGCAAATTGATTTCCTCGCTGGTTCCCGCCTTGATGCTGATTGTACTTGGTACACTGCTCTGATAATAGGCATATGTTGCCCAGCAGAACAGTCCAATTGCAAATCCAAGAAAAACATATAAAAATAAAAGATATCTCTGTCTGATCTTTTCTGTTTTCATCTATTCACTACCTTACTTCGCGCTATTGTACGAAAAGTAGTATATGGATTTTTTTATAAAATAAACTTGTCATAAATTTTTTCATAAAAAATGGCATAGAAATCAAATTTTTGTGTGCGTTAGTGTTGACAATAGAAACAATTTGTATGTAATAAAAGATTTGTGGACCTAAAATACGTATAAATATGCAAAAAATAACAGAAAAAGAATCACAATTTAAAGGAAATAGTTCATTTTCATTGTTTTTTTACTTTTATTTGCTTGTTATGTTATTCAAATTAAAGTATAATATACTATGAGACAAGTGTAATATGAGAAATATGATAAAGAAAGGGTGTTGTGAATGGGATTAAAGAGTGACGAGAGTATAAAGGAGTTTACACATAAATATACAAAAGTATGTGTGGACAACAACGCCATTGATCCAGAATTATTTGACGAGTACGGCGTAAAAAGAGGGTTGCGCGACAAAAATGGAAAGGGAGTACTTTCTGGTTTGACCAATATTTCCCTGATAAAATCTTCAGAGGAAATTGATGGAAAAAGTGTTCCATGTGACGGACAGCTTTATTACAGAGGATACAATATCTTTGACTTAGTTAGAGGTTTCCAAAGTGAGAATCGGTTTGGTTTTGACGAGTGTGCGTATCTGTTATTGTTTGGAAATCTTCCGACTACAAATGAACTGATGGAATTTAAAAAGACATTAGGTTATAGCATGACACTTCCTACCAATTTTGTGCGAGATGTTATTATGAAGGCGTCAAGCCATGATATTATGAATTCCTTGACAAAAAGTGTTCTGACACTTGCCTCCTATGATGAGAGTGTGGCAGATATGTCGCTGGATAATGTGCTGCGTCAAAGTTTGATGCTAATTAGTGTGTTTCCAATGCTTTCCGTATATGGCTATCATGCATATAATCATTATGAGTGTGATGAGAGTTTGTATATCCATCGACCAGATCCAAGACTTTCTACGGCAGAGAATTTGCTTCGGATGCTGCGGCCAGATATGTCCTATACACCAACAGAAGCTAAAGTTTTAGATGCTGCTCTTGTGCTTCATATGGAACATGGCGGTGGAAATAATTCTACATTTACGACAAGAGTTGTAACCAGTGCTGGTTCTGATACATATTCAGTTATCGCAGCAGCGCTTTCTTCTTTGAAAGGGCCAAAGCATGGTGGAGCCAATATCAAAGTGGTTCAAATGATGGAAGATTTGCGTAGAAATGTGGATGACACGACCGATGAAGATCAAGTGCGGGAATATCTGTATCGTCTGTTGAACAGAGAGGCATTTGACAGAAGTGGTTTGATTTATGGTATGGGACATGCTGTCTATTCTATTTCCGATCCGAGAGCATTGGTATTTAAATCATTTGTAGAGCGGCTTGCCAATGAGAAAAAACATCGCAAAGAATTTGAATTGTACTCTATGATCGAACGGTTAGCGCCGGAGGTTATTGCTGAGAAATGCAGAATTTATAAGGGTGTCAGTGCAAATGTAGACTTTTACAGCGGATTTGTGTATAATATGCTTGATATTCCAATGGAGCTGTTCACCCCGATCTTTGCTATTGCGCGTATTGTCGGCTGGAGCGCACATCGCATGGAAGAACTTATCAATGTAGATAAAATCATTAGACCTGCGTATAAGAGCATTGCGGAATTGAAAACCTATCAGACACTCAAGGATAGATCAATACCAAAGTTAGATGGGCAAGACCAGAAAATATATAAACTTCCTATGAATTAAAAGGAAAAAAATTCTAAAAATATGTTGCAATTTGCGTGATATGGTGTTAAACTAATTATGTAAAATAAATGCTAGATGATAAAGAGTGGGCTTGTAAGTCCACTCTTTTGTTTCATGCACACGAATGTGGAAAGAAAATTGAGTCAGTGATGACTGTGCATGGAAGTACATGATTATGAGGTGATCGAATGGCGAAAAAAGATTTGTATGAAGAACGCGCAGAGGCGCTGTTAGCACCAATCGTAACAGCAAACAATTGTGAGATTTATGATGTAGAGTATGTAAAAGAAGGAAGCGACTGGTATCTGAGAGCGTATATTGATAAGCCAGAAGGTGTGAGCATTGTGGATTGTGAAACTGTCAGTCGTGCTTTTTCGGATAAACTAGACGAGGTAGATTTCATACCAGATGCCTATATTTTGGAAGTATCAAGCCCAGGGTTGGGCAGAGCGTTGAAGAAGGATAGACACCTTGAAAAAAGTCTTGGTGAGGAAGTCGAAGTAAAAACCTATAAGCCAATCGAGCAGCAAAAGGAATTTATTGGTATCCTAAAAGCATACGACAAGGATACAATCACAATAGAAATGGAAAATGGTTCAGAGACAAAGGATATGGTCTTTGCCAAATCTGATATAGCAATCATAAGACTGGTGTTAGATTTTTAATACTGGCGGTCAAAAAGACTAACCATTTATATAATGTGAGGGGATCGAATGATTGACAACTGAACTTTAGTTTAGGAGGGTAAAGGAAAAATGAATAAAGAATTAATGGAAGCGCTGAATAATCTTGAGAAAGAGAAGGAGATTAGCAAAGAAACTCTTTTTGAGGCGATTGAGAACTCTCTTTTGACAGCCTGCAAAAACCATTTTGGAAAAGCGGATAATATTACTGTTCAGATTGATAGAGAAACTTGTGATTTTATGGTGTATGCCACAAAGGATATCGTTGCATCTTACGATGAAGTTGAGGATGATGTCACACAGATTTGTATTGATGATGCGATTCAGGTTTCCAAGAATGCTGTGATTGGCGCTACAATTAATATAGAAATCAAATCGAAAGAGTTTGGGCGGATTGCTACGCAGAATGCAAAGAATGTTATTTTGCAAAAGATTCGTGAGGAGGAGCGCAGTGTTGTCTATAATCAATTTTTTGAGAAAGAAAAAGATGTAGTTACTGGAATTGTGCAGCGATATATTGGCAGAAATATTAGTATTAATTTAGGAAAAGCAGATGCGATGCTCAATGAAGCAGAGCAGGTAAGGGGTGAGGAATTTAAACCCACAGAACGTATTAAAGTGTATATTCTTGAGGTGAAAAATACGCCCAAAGGACCTAGAATCCTTGTTAGCAGAACGCATCCAGAACTTGTAAAACGGCTTTTTGAGTCGGAAGTGACAGAAATTAAAGATGGAACAGTTGAGATTATGAGTATTGCGAGAGAGGCTGGAAGCCGTACAAAACTTGCAGTCAGAACCAATAATCCCAATGTGGATGCAGTGGGCGCATGTGTCGGTATGAATGGTGCGCGTGTCAATGCAATTGTAGAGGAGTTGCGAGGAGAAAAAATTGATATTGTAAATTGGGATGAGAACCCTGGGAATTTTATTCAAAATGCATTGTCTCCAGCCAAGATTGTTGCCGTTTTTGCTGATCCTGATGAAAAGACGGCGAAAGTGGTTGTCCCAGATTATCAGTTGTCACTTGCAATTGGAAAAGAAGGACAGAATGCAAGGCTTGCTGCAAGATTGACTGGATATAAGATTGATATAAAATCAGAGACACAGGCGAAGGATGCTGAGGGATTTCGCTATGAGGATTATATGTTTGATGAGGATGGGGACGTTTATTATGAGGAAGAATTTCAGGAGACAGCATATGATACGTCCGACGCAGAGAATTTGGAAATAGAAGAATCAGAAGTTCCCGAAAAGGAAGGACTTGACGGGGAGGAGATTGAGGCATAAATGGCGAAAAAAATTCCGTTGAGACAGTGTATTGGCTGCGGTGAGATGAAGAATAAAAAAGAAATGCTTCGAGTGCTGCGAACAGAGGAGCAAGGCGTTATTCTTGATACGACAGGCAGAAAGAATGGCAGAGGCGCTTACATATGCCCGAACACAGAGTGTATGAAAAGAGCGAGAAAGTCAAAAGGATTGGAGAGAGCGTTTAAAATGCCGATACCTGATGAAATATATGACAGTTTGACAAAGGAGATAGAAGTGTTTGAATAAGGTGTATTCCATGCTGGGGCTTGCAATGAAAGCAGGCAAAATAGTAAGTGGAGAGTTTGCAACTGACAAGAGCGTTAAGAGTGGCAAGGCATGGCTTGTTATTGTCTCGGAAGATGCATCGGATAATACAAAGAAGATGTTTTCCAATATGTGTGAGTTTTATAAAGTTCCAAGATATTTTTACGGGACAAAAGAAGAACTTGGGCATACAATTGGTAAGGCTATGCGTTCATCTCTTGCAATTACAGATGAAAACTTTGCAAAATCAATCATAAAGCATCTTGAGGAATCTGTTAATCGTGAGGGTGAGGAGGAGTAATATGGCAAAAATAAAAGTGTATGAATTGGCACAGGAGATTGGTGTAAAGAGTGCGGAGCTCATTACATTATTAAAAAATAAAGGTATAGAGGTAAAAAGCCACATGAGTGTATTAGAAGACGGACAGGTAGAAGATATAAGAAAGACATTGAAAGCACCTGCCAAGTCAGAAGAGGCACCTAAGACAACAGAGAAAACAGCGGCAATAGGAGAGACAAAGGCGCCTGCCAAGACTGGTGAGGGAACAGTAAAAAAGAAAAAAAGTATTATATTTGTGAGCAATCCTCACAATTCCAAAATGCCAGGAGGAGCGCAGATTCCTAAAAAAACTGTGCATTCAGACAAAAAGGCTGCACCGCAGACCAAACAGCCAGAGAACACAGAGGAGAAAAAAGTTGTTGCACAGACAAAAGTTGAAAATAAAGAAGTTATAAAGACAACAGAGAAAATAGAAACTGCTGTTGAGAAACCAGCACAGAAGATGGTTTCAGAAACAGCGAGTACGCAACCTGTAAAAACAGAGCCGACAAAGAGTGAAGAACCAGTAAAAACACAAGTTCCAGTAAAGACGCAAGCTTCAGTAAAGACAGAGATGTCAGGAAGTTCAGAAAAGCTGATTAAAACCGAGATACCCAAACCTGCACAAAAAAATGACAATCGCGATAATAAAAATGAGAATCAGCGCCGTGATAACCGTGATAACCGTGACAATCGTGATAATAAAAATGAGAATCAGCGCCGTGATAATCGAAATGATGGTCAGCGGCGTGACAATCAACGCCGTGATAACCGAAATGATAGTCAGCGTTTTGAAAACCGCGATAACCGTGACAATCGTGATAATCGAAATGATGGTCAGCGACGTGATGGTCAGCGTTTTGAAAATCGCGATAACCGTGATAATCGGAATGATGGTCAACGGCGTGATGGTCAGCGCTTTGAAAATCGCGATAACCGCGACAATCGAGGAGATGGGCAACATCGCGATGGTCAGCGCTTTGAAAACCGCGATAATCGTGAAAACCGCGACAATCGAGGAGATGGGCAACATCGCGATGGTCAGCGCCAGAATACAAGACAAGGACAGAACTTTGGCGGAAATCGCGACAATAATGACCGCGGAGGGCGTGACAACAGAGGTGGATTTGGCGGTAAAAATGCAAATAAGAGTGGATTTATGCCTGAGAGTCCAATTAAAGATGCAGAGAAGCATAGAGACGAAGAAAAACGCAGAATTAGTCAGGAAAAAGATAAGCGCAATCGCAAAGATTTAATGTATGAGGAGGATGGAGATAATCTCAAAAATATAAAAGGTAAGAATAAACCCGGTAAGTTTATTAAGCCTGAAAAGAAGGCTGTTGAGACTGTTGAGGAACAGATTAAGGTTATTACACTTCCAGAGACAATCACAATTAAGGATCTTGCTGACAAGATGAAGATACAGCCATCTGCTATTGTCAAGAAACTGTTTCTTCAGGGGCAGATTGTAACCGTTAATCAGGAGATAACTTATGAGACTGCAGAGAATATTGCAATCGAGTATGATATTATCTGCGAACGAGAAGTTAAGGTAGATGTGATTGAAGAACTTCTGAAAGAAGATGATGAAAATCAGGATGATATGGTTTCGAGATCTCCTGTAATTTGTGTTATGGGTCATGTTGACCATGGAAAAACCTCGCTTTTGGATGCGATTAGAAAAACGAATGTGACAGACAAAGAGGCAGGAGGTATCACGCAGCATATTGGTGCATATACCGTAAATGTTAATGGACAGCGAATTACTTTCTTGGATACACCAGGACATGAAGCATTTACTGCAATGCGTATGCGCGGGGCAAATTCTACAGATATTGCGATTCTTGTGGTGGCAGCAGATGATGGTGTTATGCCACAGACTGTGGAGGCTATCAATCATGCGAAAGCAGCGGGAATTGAAATTATTGTCGCTGTCAATAAAATTGATAAGCCAGGTGCAAATATTGAACGCGTGAAACAGGAACTTACAGAGTATGGATTGGTTACAGAGGATTGGGGCGGAAGTACAATATTTGTACCAGTGTCAGCAAAGAGCGGTGAAGGGATTGAATTATTGCTTGAAATGATTTTATTGACCGCGGAAGTTCTTGAATTAAAAGCAAATCCGAGCAGACGTGCGAGAGGCCTTGTGATTGAGGCAGAGCTAGATAAAGGGCGCGGACCGGTCGCAACAATTTTAGTACAAAAGGGTACGTTAAATGTTGGTGATTTTGTATCGGCGGGAGCAGCGAGCGGCAAAGTACGTGCTATGGTTGACGATAAAGGAAGACGTGTGAAAGAGGCAGGACCTTCTACGCCTGTAGAAATTCTAGGTTTGAGTGATGTGCCAAACGCCGGAGAGATTTTTATTGCGCATGAAAATGACAAGGAAGCAAAATATTATGCAGAGACGTTTGTGGCACAGAATAAAGAGAAGCTTCTTGAGGATACTAAGGCTAAGATGTCTCTTGATGATCTGTTTTCACAGATTCAGGCAGGAAATCTAAAAGAGCTTAACCTGATTATCAAAGCCGATGTGCAGGGTAGTGTAGAAGCAGTGAAGCAGAGTCTTATGAAACTTTCCAATGAGGAGGTTGTTGTCAAGTGCATTCATGGTGGTGTCGGTGCAATCAATGAGTCTGATGTCAGCCTTGCATCTGCTTCTAAAGCGATTATTATTGGATTTAATGTGCGCCCAGACACACAGGCGAAAGCGACTGCGGAGCGCGAAGGTGTGGATGTGCGACTTTATAAAGTGATTTATCAGGCGATCGAGGATATCGAGGCAGCAATGAAAGGAATGCTTGATCCAGTATTTGAAGAAAAAGTTATCGGTCATGCAGAAGTCAGACAGATATTCAAGGCATCTGCTGTCGGCAATATTGCAGGTTCTTATGTTCTTGATGGTATCTTCCAGAGAGGGTGCAAGATTCGTATTACACGCGAGGGTGAACAGATATATGAAGGAGAACTCGCGTCACTCAAGCGGTTTAAAGATGATGTCAAAGAAGTAAAAGCAGGGTTTGAGTGTGGTCTTGTATTTGAAGGATTTGACAGCATGCAAGAGCTCGATATTGTGGAGGCTTATATCATGGTTGAGGTGCCAAGATAATATAGGAGTAAAAAATAGTGTGAAATCAAAGATTTCACACCTCCTGATTTGTATGCCCGCAAAAGCGGGCAGATGGGAGTTTATGTGAAAAGTACTTCTAACAGCCTGTGGCAGTGTCCACTCACAGCAAAGGCTGTTAGAAGTACTATGTCTCACACCAAGAAATGCCTGAAATACGACATTTCTCATCTGGATTTATGATTCCGCGAAGCGCAATCATGGGAGTTCGTGTGAAATTAAAATTTCACACAGTCTATTTGAGCCGCCAAAGGCGGCATGGAGGATTAAAATGAGAAAAAACAGTGTAAAAAACACTCGTGTTAACGGAGAAGTCCATCGCGTTTTGGCGGAGGTTATTAGAAGTGAGATAAAAGATCCAAGAATTAATCCTATGACTTCTGTTGTTACAGTAGAAGTAGCACCTGATTTAAAAACCTGTAAGGCATGGATTAGTGTTTTGGGTGATGAGGATTCCCAGAAAGCGACACTAGAAGGGTTAAAGAGTGCAGAGGGATATATTAGAAGTCTCCTTGCAAAAAAGATCAATCTCAGGAATACACCGGAAATCCGATTTATTCTTGACCAGTCTATCGCCTATGGTGTGTCGATGTCCAAAAAGATTGATGCGATCAATCACGCGGACGAAAATGATTCGGTGTAAATTGCAACCATTGATGCATATAAAATGTCATAAAGCAGGCATTTTGGCGTTAGCTTTGACGCCATGCAGCAAGTGTATGGTGCACATATGAAAAGTAATATCTCATATAATAAAAATGAAAAGTATCTGGGAATATTTGACTTCCCAGATATTTTTGTGTATTATGTACACAGGTGTAAAAGAAAGTTACACGAAAATAAAGGGATTGAACTAGGGGGAATAAAATAATGGAAAAAATTTATTTGTTAGATGAATGTAAGGAAGCAAAATATATTCTAATATCAGGACATGTCAGGCCAGATGGCGATTGTACAGGTTCTTGTCTGGCAATGTATTTGTATTTGAAAAAAGCATTGCCAACTACAAAAGTTCAACTTTGTCTTGAGAAGCCGTCTGAGGTATTTCAATGTATTCAAGATTTTAATAAGATTGACAGTACTTATATTGTAGATGGTGATATTGATGTATTTATTGCACTTGACTGTGAAAAATCTAGATTGGGGGAAGCAGAAGAAATTTTTGCAAAGGCAAAGAAACGCATTAATATAGACCATCATGTCAGTAATAAACAAGGGTGTGGTGATATAAACTATGTGAATCCTGAAATGAGTTCAACAGCAGAACTTGTGTACGAACTTATGGATAAACAATATATTGATCAGGAGATTGCTAAGGCGCTCTACATAGGAATGATTCACGATACAGGTATTTTTCAGTATTCCAACACATCACCGAATACCCTTCGCACAGCGGCAGAATTGATAGAATACAAGTTTGATTTTTCGGGTTTGATTGATGAAACTTTTTATGAGAAAACCTATACACAAAACCAATTGCTTGGCAGGGCGCTACTTGAGAGTATTATGTTTATGGATGGAAAGTGCATTGTCAGTGCTATAGATAAGAAGACGCTAGAATTTTACAATGCGTCCGCGAAAGATTTAGATGGAATTGTAAATCAACTTCGCGTAACAAAAGGAGTTGAGTGTGCTATTTTTATGTATGCGATAGGAAATCTAGAGTATAAGGTGAGTCTGCGTTCCTGCAAGTATGTGGATGTAAGCAAAATTGCGGCTTTCTTTGGCGGTGGTGGTCATATGCGAGCTGCGGGTTGTACAATCAATGGAACTTTTTATGATGTGGTCAATAATATTTCTAAACAGATTGCAATTCAGATGAAGGCGTATGATGAAAAGATGACACAAGAAATGAAATAGATGGTGGTGATGCATTGATAAATGGAATTATGAATATTTATAAGGAGGCTGGCTACACGTCTCATGATGTGGTGGCGAAACTCCGTGGAATTACAAAACAGAAAAAGATAGGACATACTGGAACATTGGACCCTGATGCAGTTGGGGTTCTTCCTGTGTGTTTTGGTAGTGCGACAAAGCTGTGTGACATGTTGACAGACAAGAGCAAGGAATATGAGGCGCTTATGTGTCTTGGTGTGACCACAGACACACAAGATATGAGCGGTAGGATTCTTACAGAGACACAAGTTCATATTAGTGAGGCGGAAGTAAAGCAAGCGGTAATGCATTTTATTGGTGGATACAAGCAAATTCCTCCGATGTATTCGGCATTGAAGGTTCATGGTAAGAAACTTTATGAGTTTGCAAGAGAAGGGAAAGAAATAGAGCGACAGTCAAGAACTGTTGAAATTTTTTCGATTCAAATATTGGAGATTCGCCTGCCAGAAGTGCGATTCGTAGTAAGTTGTTCCAAAGGCACTTATATTAGAACGCTTTGTGCAGATATTGGGCAGAGACTTGGATGTGGCGCTATCATGGCACATTTGACTCGTACCAGAGTTGGAAATTTTCGCATTGCAGATTCCATCACGCTTGACAAAGTAGAAAAGTTAATGCAACAGGGGACTTATGAGAATTATGTGATTGCGCCTGACAGCGTATTTATGGAATATGAAGGGGCAATGATAAAATGTGAAGCGGAAAATGCACTTGCAAATGGAAATAAACTTTATTTACATCAGTTAGATTTTGACCATCACAAATCTTTTGCAGATGGAGAACAGCTTCGCGTATACAATAGAAATCATGAATTTCGAGCAGTTTATATTTTTGCAGAAAATGAAGGTGTATTCAAGCCTTGCAAGATGTTTTTATGATAGCAGCATTTGGGATAGGTGAAAAATGAAAATCATTGAGAATGCGACAGAATTTTATATCGAGGAAAATACGGTTGCGGCAATCGGTAAGTTTGACGGATTTCATAGAGGGCATCAAAAGTTGTTAGGATATTTAAGACAGCAGCAGGAAAAAGGACTTAAATCAGTGGTATTTACCTTTGTTCCTTCTCCTGCGGTATTTTTCAGTAGAGAGCCCGTTAGAGAACTATCTACAGTGGAGGAAAAACGCCGTATTTTTGAAAATGCAGGAGTCGATTATCTGATAGAGTATCCATTTCATCAAGAGATTGCAGATATGGAACCAGAGACCTATATCAAGGAAGTACTTGTCAACAGAATCCATGCAAAATGCGTAGTTGCGGGAGAAGATATCTCTTATGGAAAACATGGTTCTGGAGATTATCAGTTGCTTCAAAATATGGCAGTAAAATGTGGATATGAAGTGATATTGATTGAAAAAGTGCAATATCAAGGCAGGGAAGTGAGTTCCACTTATGTGCGTGAGGAAGTTGGTCAGGGAAATATGGAATTGGTTCAAGCGCTTTTAGGAACACCATATCATGTGGCAGGCAAAATTGTACATGGACGAAGACTGGGGCGCACGCTTGGTATGCCAACTGTGAACCTTTTGCCATCGAAAGAGAAGTTGCTTCCACCAAAAGGAGTATATTATTCTTATGTGTATCTATATAGTGATGCTGGAAAGATGCCGTATGATGGTAAACGGTTTGCAGCAATTACAAATATTGGAACAAAACCTACAGTCGATGACCGTTCTGTTATGGGGGTGGAAACTTATATTTATGATTTTGATAGTGATGTGTATGGAGAGGAAATAGAGGTATATCTATTGAGTCATAAAAGGCCAGAGATGCAATTTGAAGGAGTTGATGCTTTGAAGGCGCAGATGGCGATAGATATTGCAGATGGCAGGAAATATCATGGGTTATAAACACGAAGAAGCCTAAAATCTGGTAGATAAAACAGGAACAATATTATATAAAAATAATTGAATAATAACTTTTTGACAGGAAATGACAATGGAATAGGAAGATATTTTTATTGACAGGCTGGAGATTCAGTGATATATTAAATCTGTAATTTATATGTAATAAAATTGTAACAATAATGAGACAGGCAATGAAAAGGAATTGATTAAGGGAATGAACAAGAGAAACAGATGGAAGTATACAGGAGTAGCAGTAGGAGCGGGACTTGCAGTCGTATTGTTCAGCAGTGGGGTATACGCGAATACCAGTCCGAAAAAAGAAGATGAAGTTCAAGTGATTTCGTTTGATGCTTCAGAAAATAGTACTGAGGAAACTGTGGAGTCAGAGACGTTTTCTACCACAGAAGGCTCAGAGTCTTTCTCCAGCGAAACGATTTTGGAAGAAGGTACAGAGACTGTGCCAGAGAGTACTACAGAATCAGAGAACACACAGGAAAATTCTGAGTTGTCGACCGAAGCCGGGGAAGTTCTTGACAATGTAGAGGAGACAGATGCTGAAAAGATAGATACTGATTTTGGATTGTCAGCAGGAGCTGGAGAGGTACTTGATAGTACAGAAGATACAGAGATAAAAGAGACAGACGTTGATCTGGGGTTATCAGTGGGAGCTGGAGAGGTATTTGACAAGGCAGACGAACAGGCAAGGAATGTAGAAGCACCACAAGCGTTACAAGAACCCGAAAATTATTGGGGGTATACAAATCTTGGAATTGCACATGTGGAGAATCATCTGAATATTCGACAGGAGCCAAATGAAAGTGGTAAATTGATTGGAAAACTGCCAAAAGATGCAGCTTGTGAGATTTTAGACATCGATGAGAATGGGTGGGCACATATCAAATCTGGAAAGGTAGATGGATATTGCAGTACAGAATTTCTCTATACAGGTGAGGAGGCAATTGCGCGAGGGCGTGAGGTTGCTTCTATGATTGCAGTGGTAAATACACAAACGCTTAAAGTAAGAGAAGAACCAAACACAGACTCTATTGTGATTACGCTGATTCCACAGGAGGAGGAGTTGGAGGTTGTCGAGATCATGGACAATGGTTGGGTAAAATTCTTACTTGATGACGAGGAAGCATATGTATCTGGAGATTATGTTGATGTGGAGGAACGACTTGAGAAGGCAGTTACCCTTACAGAACTAATGTACGGACAAGGAGTTTCCAATGTGCGTGTAGATTTGGTACAATATGCAAAACAGTTTGTTGGAAATCCCTATGTTTGGGGAGGCACAAGCTTGACAAAAGGTGCGGATTGTTCTGGATTTACACTAAGTATTTATAAAAAATATGGTGTGAGTCTTCCACATCACGCAGCATCACAGGCACAGATGGGAACAAAGGTAGATTACAATTCTGCACAGCCAGGGGATTTGGTATTTTATGCAAAGAATGGGCGTATTAATCATGTAGCAATCTATATCGGTAATGGGCAGGTAATTCACGCATCAAGTCCAAAGACGGGAATTAAGATTTCGAGCTGGAATTATCGTACTCCTGCAGGAATTAGAAGATATCTACCGAATTAAAAAGAGGAAAAGAATTGTGTTGCATAATCAAGGTTCCTGTGATATACTGATTGAGTGTGCTGTTGGTACAGCATACGAGATGCGCTGATACCCAGTGTCGGGACACTCCGACCCAGACTTGGTATATAGCGATTATAGTAGATTGATTTAATGGAGGATTTTTACAATGATTTCTAAGGAAAAAAAGCAGGCGATTATCGCTGAGTATGGCAGAAAGCCTGGCGACACAGGTTCACCAGAAGTACAGATTGCAATTCTGACAGCAAGGATTCAGGAGTTGACAGAGCACTTGAAGAAGAACGAGAAAGACCATCATTCAAGACGCGGTCTTTTAAAGATGGTTGGTCAGAGACGTGGTTTGCTTGACTACTTAAAGGGAGTTGATATCGAGGGATATCGTGCTCTTATTGAGAAGCTTGGTATCAGAAAGTAATTTTTGAATACTTATGCATTTGGAGGAGCGGAATTGTCCGCTCCTTTATGTACATTCAATGTAAATGAAGTTTGGAGAGGAGCTTGTCTCGAGACCGCTGAAAAGGTTATGAGCCTTCGTAGGTTTTTCAGTAGTTTCGGCAGGTTCTATCTGACAGAAATTAGCGAAAAGAAAAGGAGAATAGTGTGAAAGAAAGTAGAGGAAAACCATAAATTGGCGCACTTGAATAAGCTG
>CAJUAE010000011.1:29195-55883 GCA_910583965.1 uncultured Lachnospiraceae bacterium | reverse complement strand
AAAACGACCGCACATTTCGGGGTATTTGTCAAGCTGTTTTTTGAAAAAATAAGAATTATTTTTAGAGAGCAGGAAGTTATTTAAAAGCGGAAATGTTACAAAATGAAGGTAAAAAATAGAGGTGAAAATGAGATTTCGGAAATTTCTGAAGCCTTATAAAACAAGGGATTCGAGTTTCCGATAGCACACAAAAAAGAAATGGAAGAAGTCGGAGAAGGCAAAGAAAAGGACTGTGATTAGCAGTCCTTTTCTTTGCTTTTTCTGCATCTTCTAAATACATAAATCTTCCAAGATAGTATTTGTTTTCTTTTTAGTATTTTTGTCAAGTTTAAAGTTATAAGGTATTCTTTAATAAAATGCGGTTAGCGACAAATTAGTAACAAAAATTACAAGTTAATGTTAGAAATTCCCATGTTTATAAGCTTTCTGAAAAATATAAAAATTTTGTTTTTTAAGAAGGGATTAACGCATTAATTCAGCCATCTCGTCAATTAAACTGTCAAACAATTTTAATGCTTCCTCGACAGGTTTCTTTGTGGACATGTCAACGCCAGCGTCTTTTAAGATAGACACAGGGTCTTTAGAGCATCCAGCACTTAAGAAACATTCTTTGTATGCTTTTACTGCTGGTGCACCCTCATTTAAAATTTTCTGTGAGAGTGCAATCGCGGCAGAAAATCCAGTAGCATATTGATACACATAGAAGTTATAGAAGAAATGTGGAATGCGTGCCCACTCCAAATCTATCTTCGCATCATGCACAATGTCCTTGCCAAAATATAGATCAATTAGGTCGTGATAAACTTTGCAAGCTGATTCTGAGTTAATACTTTCCCCATTCTGTATCATTTGGCTCATTTTTAACTCAAATTCTGCAAACATTGTCTGGCGGTAAAGCGTTGTCCGAAATTGTTCCAAAAAATAATTAATTAAATATGCCCGTTCTTTTTTGTCCGTTGTCTTTTTCAGTAAATACTGCATTAATAGTGCTTCATTACAGGTGGAAGCAACTTCTGCCACAAAGATTACATAGTCTGAATCTATAACAGACTGATTCTTGTTGGAGAGGTAGGAGTGCAATGCATGTCCCATCTCATGAACAGTAGTAAATTCGCTGTCAAGATTATTTTTATAATTTAGTAGAACATAAGGATGAACACGGCAGCCACTAGAATATGCACCGCTGCGTTTTCCAGTATTTTCATAGATGTCAATCCAGCGATTTCTGAATCCTTCGTCGAGGAGCGCTACATAATCCTCACCAAGAACAGCAAGGGCTTCGCGAATATTTTCTTTTGTTTCTATAAACGAAATATTGCGTTCCGCATTTGACACCACTGGAACATATAAATCATACATGTGGAGTTCGTCCACTTTTAACAGTTTCTTTCTAAGACGTACATATTTGTACATAGATTCCATATTCTCATGTACAGCTTCAATTAGATTATAGTAGACTTGTGGGTTCACATTGGTGTGGTCGAGTGCCGCTTCCAATGGGCTGTTGTACTTGCGCATTTTTGCAAAGAAATTGAGTTGTTTCATCTGTGCAGATAGGATTGCTGCGGAAGTATTTTTGTGTTCATCATAGGTTTTGTACAGTGACTCGAACGCGTCTTTTCTGACATTTCTGTCATAATTTTGCATGAGAGGAATAAAGCTTGCATGGGTTACAGCAAGACGGTTTCCCTCAATATCGGATACGGATTCATAGGTCATATCTGCGTCGTTTAAAAGCCCAAAGATATCTTCTGGTGATTGTGCAAGATCTCCGGCGGCAGCGAGAATTTTTTCCTCAGAATCGCTTAGAATGTGCGCTTTTTTTCTTAGAATGTCATTCAGACATCTTTTGTATATGGAGAGTGCAGGCTGATCTTCATAAAATGTTTTTAATGTGTCATCAGGAATTTCGAGAATTTCCGGTTCTGCAAACGATAAGGCAGAGGAAATCTGTACACACACACCCATTGTCTGGTCCTTATATCCTTGATAAGTCGTATTTTTGGTATCCTCGTCTGCCTTTCGTAACGAATAGTTTGTAAACTTGTCAATCAGCACAAAAATCTCATCTTGCAATCGCAAAAAGTCGAGTAGACTGTCCGCGCCTTTGCCAAGCTTTCCGCGAAAAGATTCGATCTGTGGAATCATTTCTTTTAATTTCTCCAAATCTTTTTTCCAGTCCATATCACTTGCATAGAGGTCTTCTAGAGCCCAAGTGTATTCTTTAGGCACATCACTGCGTTTCTCATAACTTTCCGTTTTGATTTGTTGGTCGTTCATTCGCTTATTCTCCTTTATATTCGTAAATCTTTCTATATTAGTCTACCATTTTATCTATCATTATGCTAGACTAATATGAAGATAAAATTAAAAAAAGGATAGTTATTTTTCACGGGACAGGAATGCATATACACTGTGCATTTCATGAGAATATGATTGAACAGTGATAATTCCTATGAGTGGCGTTCATCTCGTGAATAGTAACAAAAGGATTAAGATATGGGATTACGGTTTTATATTGGTGCGTCAGGCTCTGGCAAGAGCTTTCAACTTTATAATTACATTATTGAGGAATCAATGGCAAATCCTCATGTCAATTATTTGATTGTTGTACCAGATCAATTTACGATGCAGACACAGCTTGAGATGGTAAGACGCCACCCAAACAAGGGAATTATGAATATTGATGTGCTTAGTTTTGGCAGGTTATCCCATCGCATTTTTGAGGAGGTGGGCGGCAACGATAAACCAGTACTTGACGATACTGGAAAAAGTCTGGTGCTGCGGCGTGTGGCAGCAGGGATAGAGGACACGCTTGGTGTTATGAGACGCAATATCCGAAAACCAGGCTATATTAGTGAGGTGAAATCAGCGCTGTCTGAGTTTATGCAATATGGTATTGGCACAAAAGATGTAGAGAAATTGTGTGAATATGCCTCCAAAAGGAATGTGCTTGCCTATAAATTAAAGGATTTGCATTTATTATATGAAGGCTTTTTAAATTATATTAACGAGCGCTATATCACAACAGAAGAAACCTTGGACATTCTTAGAAAAGTGCTACCACGGTCAAAAGTTGTGCGGGGCAGCGTGATTGTTTTTGATGGATTTACTGGTTTTACACCTGTGCAATATAATGTGATACAGGAATTAATGATGCAAGCACAAGAAGTAATTGTGACTGTGACAATGGGTGTGGAGGAAAATGCTTATATACAAGATGGAGAACAGAAACTTTTTTATTTGAGCAAAAAGACAATACAAGATCTTGACCGACTCAGTAGGGAGGTTGGTGTTCGACGGGAGAAGGATATACGAATTATGGATACTGTGGTTCATCGTTATCAGGAGAATCCTGGTTTGTCACATCTTGAGCGTACACTTTTCCGATATCCAGCACAGGAGTACAGAGGAAAACAGGAGAGTATCCATATTTTTGAGGCTTCTACACCCAAGGAGGAGTTGCGGCAAGTCTGCCTTGAAATCCGCAGGCTAGTGCGTGAGAAAAACTATTGTTATCGCGATATTGCTGTGGTGACAGGAGATTTAGAGCGATATGGATTTTTAGCGCAAGAAATGTTTCACCGCTTTGATATTCCATACTTTTTAGATCAGACAAACAAGCTGGTTTTAAATCCATTTATTGAATTTATTCGCAGTGCGCTGCTGGTGGTCATACAAGAATACTCTTATGAGGCAGTTTTTCATTTTCTGCGCTGTGGCATGGCAGGGGTAACGCCCGACGAGACGGACAAATTAGAAAATTATTGTCTTACAATGGGAATACGAGGCAAAAAGGCATGGCATAAAAAGTTTGCTAGGCGCATAAAGAAACAGGAAGAAGCAGCATCTGCACTCGACGAGCTAAATGTAATTCGAGAGAAGGTCGTTACAATGCTAGAGCCGCTCATGAAAAAAAAGTCAGAGAAAAAAACGACCGGAAAAGAGCTTGTAAAAGCACTGTATGATTTTATTGTCAACGCCTCAATCGAGGAGAAACTGGTTGCGTATGAACAATATTTTACAGAGCAAGGGGATTTGGTAAAGGCAAAGGAATATGCGCAGATTTATCGGCTTGTTATGGAACTATTAGAACAAATCTGTGGTCTTCTAGGTGAGGAAGAACTGGAAATTAAGGAGTTTGCAGATATTTTAGACGCGGGTTTTTCTGAGATTAAGGTGGGGACGATTCCACAGAATGTAGATAAGATTGTGATTGGTGATATTGAGCGAACACGTCTGTGTGAGGTGAAAGCATTATTTTTTATTGGAGTGAATGATGGAATTATACCCAAAAGCAGCGGAACAGGTGGGATTATTTCTGATATTGACCGAGAATTTCTACAGGAATCAGAGTATGAGCTTGCGCCAACACCGCGACAGCAAATGTATATACAGCGGCTTTACCTTTACTTGATGATGACCAAACCAACAGAATATTTGTATCTGTCTTATGCAAAGGTAGATAATGAGGGAAAGAGTATTCGTCCGGCGTATCTAATTAATACGGTGGTTCGACTCTTTCCAGATATTGTGATTGCACAGCCTCAGTTGCGTCCAATAGAGGAACAGATGGAATCGCCCGCGGATGCACTTACCTATCTAGTTGCGTTGCTACGGCGCTATGCGGCAGAGGAGATTGGAGATGAGAAACGGCTTTTTATTACACTCTATGATACCTATGCCAGAAATGAGCGCTATGCACTAGTTCTAGAGCAGATGCGCAGAGCAGCATTTTCTTATTTGGCTGATGCAGATAGAAACAGGATTCCAAGAGAACTTGCACAGCTCTTGTATGGACAGATTTTGAAAAATAGTATTAGCCGTCTTGAAAAATTTGCTTCTTGTTCTTATGCGCATTTTCTACAGTATGGTTTAAGTCTTGAGGAGCGGGACAAATATCGTTTTGAAAGTGTAGATATGGGAAATATATTCCATGCAGTCTTGGAAAATTTTTCAGAAAAGCTTGCGGAGGAAGGATATACTTGGTTTGATTTTCCAGAGGAAGCTGGAGAACGGATTGTGGGCGCATGTCTTGAGGATTATGCGGTGTCTTACGGAGAGACAATTTTGTATAGCAGCAAGCGCAACGAATATATGATTAAGAGAATGCATAGAATCTTAAATCGCACAGTACGAACATTGCAATATCAATTGCAGAAGGGAGCCTTTACGCCGGAGAACTTTGAACTTTCTTTTCAGATGACATCAGACCTCAATGCAGTCAATATTTCCCTGTCTGAGGAAGAACGAATGCAATTGATTGGACGCATAGACCGTGTGGATACCTGTCAACAGGATGAGAAAATGTATGTCAAGATTATCGATTATAAATCTGGCAATCAGAAATTTGATTTGGCGGCATTGTACTATGGACTTCAACTACAACTTGTCGTCTATATGAACGCAGCAGTAGAAGTGCTGAACAAAAAAAATCAAAAGGAGAAAAATGACATGCATGTCATTCCTGCGGCGATGCTCTACTATCATGTCAGCGATCCTATGACTGAGACCGAAAAAGGAAATCCAGATCCTTCAGAGATTGAGGCGGCAATACGTGAGGAATTGAAAATGACAGGTATGGTCAGTGATAACGAGGAGATTATCAAACTTCTCGATGAGGATTTTGATACAAAGTCCAATATTATTCCGGTGGCGAAAAAGAAAGATGGTAGTTTTACAAAGGCATCTTCTGTGTTGTCGGACAAAGATTTTGAGACCATATCTACCTATGTGAATCATAAAATTAAGGAACTTGGTGTGTCGATTCTAGATGGTGAGATTGGACTGAATCCGTATGAACAGAGAGATGGTGACGCCTGCACTTACTGTGATTACAAGAGTGTATGTGGGTTTGACAAAAAGCTGGGTGCAAAGTTGGTTCGGCATCTTGATGATATGGACCAAGAAGATGCAATGGAACGTATTAAGCAGAGCCTTGACGTAAAAAATAAGGAAGGGGGACAATAAATGGCGATAAATTTTACACCAGATCAACAGCGCGTCATTGATACTAGAAACTGTAATATTTTGGTGTCAGCGGCGGCGGGAAGTGGCAAAACAGCAGTTCTAGTAGAGCGGATTATTCAAATGATCACAGATGACAGCAATCCTGTTGATATCGATCGTCTTTTGATTGTGACGTTTACTTCTGCTGCTGCTGCACAGATGCGGGAGCGTATCAGCAAGGCAGTTTCTCAAAAATTGGAGGAGTATCCAGAGAGTGAACATCTGCAAAAGCAGGCATCATTAATACACAATGCGCAGATTACCACAATCGATTCTTTCTGTTTGTTTGTGATTCGCAACAACTTTAATGAGATTGGCTTGGACCCAGCATTTCGAGTGGCAGACGAGAGCGAGGTCAGATTGCTCGAGTCTGATGTGATGGGGAAACTTTTGGAGGAAGCACATACAGAGCCAACAGAGCGTTTTCTACATTTTATTGAGTGCTATAGTACTGGGACAAACGAGAAAAAAATAGAGGAAGCGATTTTAAGGCTCTATCATTTTTCGATGAGTTATCCATTTCCAGAACAATGGTTGACAGAGCGTTTGGAGGATTATCAGATTGAAGATGTCAATGCACTCTCTGACAAAAAATGGTTTCAGAGTGCATTGACATATATTCGCACGATTTTACAAGAGTGCAGAAATCGACTGCAGCAGGCATTGGAAATTGCAAATAGCGTGAGCGGACCAATTCAATATGCAGATAATCTTACATCCGATATGATTTTAATTGAAAAGTTTCAGAGAGCATCCGGCTACAATGAGTTGCATGACTTGTTCACTTATTCTGCGTTCACGCGGCTTTCTGGAAAAAAGACGGAAGGTGTGGACCCTGTTTTAAAAGAAATGGTCAAGGCAATCCGTGACGAGGTAAAGAAAAATATTGCGGATTTAAAAAAGTTTTTGTTTCAGATTTCTGTGGAGAATACCTTGAGTGATATGGCTTCCTGCCAAGAGTCTGTGGAGGAGTTGGTATCCCTTACACTAACTTTTAAGAAAATGCTTGATCAGTTAAAACGGGATCGAAATGTAATTGATTTCTCGGACATGGAACACTTTGCATTGCAGATTTTGTTAAAGCGAGATGAAAATGGCAAAATTGTTCCAGGAAATACAGCACTCGAATTGCAGGATTATTTTGTGGAGATTATGATTGATGAGTATCAGGACTCCAATGAGGTACAAGAATTATTGTTAAAGTGTATTTCCGGCGAGGATAAAGGGCGTTATAATCGTTTTATGGTAGGGGATGTCAAACAAAGCATCTATAAGTTTCGTCTGGCAAGACCAGAGATTTTTATGGAAAAATATGACACGTATGTCATAAATGACAACAGCAGTCATCAAGTTAGGATTGACTTGAGCATGAATTTTAGAAGTCGCAGGGAAGTGACAGACGCGACAAATTTTATATGTAGCCAGTTAATGACAGCGAGTGTTGGAAATGTGGAGTATGATAACAGGGCAGCACTATATGTAGGGGCTTCTTATCCAGAGCCAGAACAGGTAAATGAGAAAGGTATTTATCAGACAGAACTATTAATTGCCACGCCAGATTCTCTTTTGGTTCAGGAGAGAGACACAGAAGTGCAAAAGTATTCCGAAAAAGAGATTGAGGCGGTGATGGTGGCGGAACGTATTCGGCAAATTGTAGGAGTGTTTCCGATTACTGATGCAGTGACAGGAGAAATTCGCCCAGCGAAATATTCAGATATTGTAATTTTGTTTCGAGCGACTGCAGGTTGGGATGAAGATTTTCGAAGAATTTTGTCTGAGCAGGGGATTCCAGTACATGTGACTAGCAGGGCAGGTTATTTTGAGACACTAGAGATACAAGGGATTGTTAACTTTTTGCGTGTGCTAGACAATCCACTTCAAGATATTCCACTTTTTGGTGTTCTAAAACTGCCGTTTTTTGATTTTACAGAGACAGATATTACATGCATTCGTTGCTTTGCCAGAGATTTTATGGAACAGGAAGACAACACAGACAAAAAGCGCAGAAAACTATTTTTATATGAACAAGTGCAATTATATTATAACCAGGTGTATCAATTGGAGATGACAGCAACAGACCAGAAATATGAAAAGGAAATTCGTTCCGAGAACAGCGTTAGTCGGGCCAAGTTAGAGCGATTTTTTAAAATGATTACAGAGTATCGCAAAAGAGTTGCATACACACCAATAGAAGAACTTTTGCAGCAGTTAATTGCAGATACGGCCTATGATGCATTTGTGGGGTCTATGCCGGGTGGAGACCAGCGAATGGCCAATATTGAATTGCTGTTGGAAAAGGCAGGGACCTTCCAAAATACAAGTTTTTATGGACTGTTTCATTTTATTCGCTATCTGGAAACCATGCAAGAACAAGATGTGGATTTTGGTGAGGCGAATATTCTTGATGAAAATGCAGATGTTGTGCGTATTATGACAATTCATAAAAGTAAGGGATTGGAGTTTCCGATTTGCTTTGTGTGTGGGTTATCCAAACAGTTTAATCAGATGGATATGCGCAAAAGTATTTTGATGGATGTGGAACTTGGCGTTGGTGTAGATTATATTGATCCAACACTGCGCTTAAAGCGAAAGACAATGCGCAAAAATGTAGTGGTTCAACGCATGAAGGAGGATACGCGCGGGGAAGATTTGAGAGTGTTATATGTGGCACTTACAAGGGCGAAAGAGAAATTGATTCTCACTGGTTACGTGAATGATTTTGACAAAAAACTTGCGAACAATGTGCATTTGACAATGGAGTCTGCTGCAAAGCTTCCTTATTCTGTGTTGATGGGGGCAAATTCTTATATGGATATGATACTTGCGGCACTGATACGCCATAATTGCATGAGAGCGCTACTGGAGGAGCGCGGATTTGAATATATTAGGTGTCCATTGCCATATAGAGAAATTCCAATTGAAATTACGCTGTATCAGGAGACAGAAAGTCAGGCAGAAAAAATAAGAACGCAGTTAAAGAAACAGGGAAAATCGATCGCTTTGGAGGAAGAACTTTCCAAAGCATCTGTGTATTCTGATGCAGCGCTAAAAACTGTACTGGACGAAAAATTACATTATGTATACCCACATGCTGATTTGGAAGGACTGACAGTAAAAACGACGGTTTCCGAGTTGAAAAAGACATCTTACGAGGAGGCTTTTTCAGAGTCGGCAGAGCTTGTAGTGTTGCCAAGAGAACATTATATACCAAGTTTTGCACTTGAGGACACAGAAAATATAATAGAAGTGCCAGAAACAGAAGATATTCCTGCTGGCACATCACACGCAAAAAAAGCATTGTCGGGAATCCAATATGGTACAGCAGTGCATAAGATTATGGAATTATTGTCCTTTTCTGAAAAGCTTGACACAGACAATAAGCGTCTCTATGCAATTTTAAAAAGCGAACAGGAGCAATGGATTGCGGAGGGTACCGTCACTGCAGAGGAACTTGCGTGTGTTGGTATTAACAGAATTAAAAACTTTTTTCAATCGAACTTGGCGAAGCGCATGATAGCGGCAAATGCACGCAATAGACTTTTTAAAGAGCAGCCTTTTGTTCTTGGGATTGGCGCAGACCAGTTAAAGCCGGGTTTTCCATCGACAGAGATCGTATTGATTCAAGGTGTGATTGATGTGTTCTTCTATGAAAATGAGGAAATTGTGCTTGCGGATTACAAGACAGATAAAGTAAGCACGAAAGAGGAGTTGATTGCGCGTTATAAGAATCAGCTTGACTATTACCAGCAAGCACTTGAGCAGATTACTGGCAAGCGTGTGAAAGAGCGATATTTGTATTCATTCTCTTTACAGGAGGAGATTTATGTTTAAATATATTTTATTTGATTTAGATGGTACCTTGACGGATCCGAAAATTGGAATTACGCGTTCCGTACAGTATGCACTGTGTGCGCTTGGTATTGATGAACCTTGTCTTGATAAATTAGAATCTTTTATCGGACCACCATTGTCAGATAGTTTTCGGGAATTTTATGGTTTGAATGAGGAACAGATTGTTATGGCAATTGCGAAGTATCGTGAGCGATTTGCACAGCAAGGAATTTATGAAAATGAAATTTATCCTGGAATTTCAGAAATGTTAGCGGAATTAAAGAAAAAGGGAAAAATATTAGCAATTGCATCAAGCAAACCGACGCTGTTTGTAGAGCGGATATTGGATTACTTTGATATCAGAATGTATTTTGATTTTGTTATCGGCAGCAATATGGACGGGACACGTAGCAGAAAAGAAGAAGTAGTTGAGGAGACGTTACGGCAGATGATTCCTACTGAAATGACACCACATGAGAAAAAGGACACTGTTGTGATGGTGGGGGATCGAAAATTTGACATTGAGGGTGCAAAAGCGCAAGGGATTACTTCTATAGGGGTGTATTTTGGATATGGATCACAAGAAGAACTTGAACAGGCAGGAGCGGACTTTACGGTTAATTCTGTGGAATCGTTGTCTGTTGTGTTGACTTTAGGAACTGCTTAACAGTAATCTATACAGCTTGACTTGCTTATTTCTAAACAGTTTCTTAGGAGCTATAAATACAACTCCTTGAAAGGAATGGAGAGTTTAATGGGCACAAAAAATGTAAAAAGACAGATAAAAAGAACACAAAAACGGACAACACTGTTGCAAAAATTGGCGTATATTGTAAAACCGTTTGTCGTGTATATGTTAGTGAAAACTGCTGCAATGCTCTTTCTTGCAATTGCAATTCCGGCACTTCCAATTGCGGGGATTGCAGTGTGGGTGGAACATAACTCACGTCCGCTCAGCGCTGTAGTAAACGGAGTGGCAAGTCTGGTAGGAGTAAGGTTTTTACTCAATGATTTTTTGATAGAGGCAAGTACGACTGGTGAGGTGGATATTGACAGCAGTGTATTTGTACAGCTTCTTAGCTTCCTAAAAACAGATTTGTTTGAAAAAATGATTGCGCGCAAAGCGTCTCGACTGATTGTGTGCATTTTTCTTGGAATCACTGCATCATTGGCGTTCAACATAGGGATTGAGCTGGCAGCAGAGTTCTCTACTTCTGGCAAGAATTTATTTGGCTCGCAACGATATGAGACAGTGGAAACTATACAGTATTCTGTGCCAATCGGACTAGGAATTGTGCTGTATGGGATTATTTCTCCATTTGTGGAGGAGATTGTGTTTCGCGGAGTGCTTTACAACCGAATTAGAAAATTTTACAGTATGAAAATGGCGGTTGTATTCTCAGCGCTTTTGTTTGGATTCTTTCATGCAAATTTACCACAATTTTTATATGGAACAGCGATGGGGATACTAATGGCAGTGTGTTATGCATTTACGGATTGTTTCGCTGCACCAGTTTTGTTGCATATGTCTGCAAATCTATTTATCTTTCTGACATCTGGATTTACAGAGTGGACAGCGCTTTTAGTAAAACCGATCTGGTGTGTGATATTTACAATTACATCAATTGGATTCCTGTTCTATGTACACGGACGCGGAAAATGCAGCTAAAACTGCCCGCGTCCAGTACGATAGTAGGAGCTTTTCGAGATTCTCTTATTCGTTATTTTTATCGTGCCATTAGGTCAATGATTTCTCCGACATACATTGTGTGCAAGTCACCATTTTTGTACCACTTGGAAATTTCTGGTGAGAGGAAAGTTTCCTCTGTCAGCCGAACTGCGGCTAATTTATGGCACAAGAGCACAAAATTCCCCTCGTCAATGAATGGAATAGAGAGTTTATAATTCCATGTGAGTCCAGCTTCTGCAACTTTGTCAGAATTGCGACCAGAGTGGGAACCACAATAATTTAGTGCTTCTTTATATTCTTTTCCCATAAAGGATACAGAGAAAAACTCTCCTGCATCGAGAAACTCTTTGGTGTATCTTGAATCCCGAATAAATAGGAAGGCAACATTTTTTCCCCATAATACACCGATACCACCCCAACTGACAGTCATAGTGTTTGCTTTCTGTTTGGTGCCGGCAGAAACCAGCGCCCAATCTTTTCCGATTGACTCAAACGGATTTAGCTCCAGATCATCTACTGGAATTGGTTGAAAAACATGCATAATCAATTCTCCTTTTACATTTAATCCATGTTTTATTATTATAGCGCGTTCTGTGAAAAATGTCACGGATGAAATTGCAACCACTGTGTATTCATTCCATTTTTATCGAAAAAATAGGTGTACCAGGTTATTTTATGGTCAGTATTACAAAAGAAAAGGATGGGATGTTATGGGAAGACATGGAGAGAACATTAGAAAAAGAAAAGATGGACGCTGGGAAGGGCGGTATTTGGTGTATGACAAGGAAAAAGGGAAAAAAGTTTACCGCTCTGTCTATGCTTGCTCTTACGAGACAGCGCGGGAATTGCTAGAAGATAAAAAGGAACAAATATTAAATCTTACAGACAAGCCTGTAAGAAAACAGAATCGAATATCTCCAGAGGACATGAATCTGGATGCAATTGCGCAGGAATGGCTTGCGGAAGTTCAGGAGAAAAGAAAACAGTCGACCTACGTTAAATATCGTTTGATTTATCACAATCACATCAGAAAAATCTTTCAGGATATTGCATTGTCAGAACTGACAAACGCGGAAGTTCGAGAAAAGATTTCAGGGCAATATTCAGACAGTGTCTATAAAAGTATATATTGCATCTTAAATCAAATCTTAAAATTTGCTTCAGAGCGCTATAATGTCATAATGCCCTTTCTAAAGAAATCGATATCAAATACAAGAAATTCACCTATTAAAGTTCTTGATAAGAGTGAACAGAAAAGACTAATAAACGTGCTTTTCACAGACACAGACAGATTTAAAATGGCAGTATTAATGTGTTTATTTACAGGACTTCGGTTGGGAGAATTATGTGCGCTCAAGTGGACGGATATTGATTTTGAAAATAAACTTTTGATTGTTAACCGAACTGTACAGCGTCTCTATGCTGAGGGCTATCAAACCAAAACGATTCTGACAGAAACATCTCCAAAAAGTGCATACTCTAAGCGGGAGATTCCATTATCAGATAAGACGCTGGAATTGTTTCTTAAATTTCAGAACAGCGAGGAGTATGTATTTGGTGGAGAAAAGCCACTTGAACCCAAAAGGTTACAGTATCACTTTAAAAAAATATTAAAAGAAGCGCAAGTTTCTGATAAAAATTTTCATGTGTTACGTCATACTTTTTCTACGAACTGCATTGAGGGGGGAACCGATGTAAAAAGTTTGAGTGAAATGTTGGGTCATTCTGATGTACAAATCACATTAAATTGTTATGTGCATCCGTCAATGGAGACAAAAAGACAATATATAAACAATTTATTGGAAATATATTATTCTACAAACTAAGTGTACTAAATTTGTAATGCTTGACAAATATATGTTCATGCGATATAATACGTACATATGTTTAGATATTTTGCTAGTGTGAAATTTTAGTTTCACCCATTCTGATTAGTACGCCCACCGAAGCGAACAGATGGGAGTAGTGTGAAATCAAAGATTTCACTATTCTGATTAGTACGCCCGCAAAGCGGAATTATGGGAGTTTGTGAAAGGAGGAAAAAATGAGTAATAGTGAGAGTCTTATACACGAATATCAAGGAAATCAGTTTCGCTTGGAGAAAAAAAGGTATTCCAATAATAGTGCGTGGAAGATTAGCGGCATTGTGACAGCGAAAGAAAATATGACGGAAAAAAGGATGAATGTGGAATGGGGACGTTGTGTCGTTCACGCGCGGCATAAAAAGGGCGATAAAACAGAGACATTCTTGATACCCGGCAGCTTGAAACGCACTGCTGCATATCATTTGGACTTGGCTTGGAATAACGATCAGATTGATTATGAGGAGTATGACGCTTGTTTTGAGGAGATTACGGATTCAGAAGAACGGCTGGAATTTGCAGAACTTGGCATTTTGCGACTGCAAGGGGAGGAGGATATTCCCTACATAGCATATTTGAAACATACAGCTCTACGGATTGCATCGCGTTTGCTCGAGGCAAAAAAGGAGAAAGAATTTCTGGCATTTTTGGATAGAGGATATATATCAGAATCCGCGATCGGAAAATTGTTAAAGATTGCAAACGAAAATGGTCTTACTACTTGCTCTGCATATCTATTAAAATATCAAAATGTAAAAGGTGGTAAAAAGGCTAAGAAGTGTTAGGCCAGACAGCGTGATTCCAGCACAATCTGTGGGCGAGAAGATTTCTCTTGCAGATCGTAAACTTGAAGTGATGGCAATTGTTTGTTGTATACTGATATTGATTGTGATTGTACTCGTGATTCCATATTTGTATTTTAAGAATTTGGAGTAGAACATTGTAGAGCGGTTGCGCACTGTGGAGTGAAACACAGTGATAAGAGGGGGAAGAATTATGATATATGGAAGCATTAAGCCAATAAAAATTGAGTCGGATGAAATTCGAGAATTGGTCAGCAAGACACAGGATTTGACGCGAGGTGGTTATGATCTGTATGACCAGAATTACAATGTTTTGGTATCTATTCTCAAACGACTTTTAAGGCTTACTAAGCAGGAGAAGGAGTGGCATTTATATTTCTATACATTATATGAGTTGATGTATTTATATACACGCAATAACAACTATGCGGAAATTGTAAAGTACGCGGAACTTTACTACAAAGACAGTGCATTGTACATGGACAGAGAACTGTCAAACTATCCAAACACAGATATGGCATCTATTAATGTCTGGGTTTATGATATGATTTTTGAAGCCTATTATCAGTATTATCAGATTGATGACGCCAAGATGGAGATATTTATGAAACGATATGAGGAGGCAGCACTCAAATATGGCAATACATACAAATATTATGCAGATGAGATTTCACTGAGTATTTTGTATCTGGATATAGATAGGATGGAGCGAGCGGTGCGAAATTTTCTTTTTTATGAAAAAGAAATGAAAAGTTGCTATGTCTGTAGACATTTGCCATATTTGCGTCATTTTTTGCTGATTGGACAAGGGCGACGCGCAGAGGAGTTAATGTTGGATTATATTCACAAAAATATTCCCAAAAGACACCTGTGGTGCTATAAGTATTGCCAGAATGCGGAGCCAGATTCCATGTATTTGGATATGATAGCCACTTGTGTGAACAGTGGAAATGTAGAGATGTTTCAATATTTTTATAAAAAATATTGGATGGAGTTACCGCAGGAAATTCGACTAGAGGATGCAAGTACCCTTCAGAGATTGCTCATCGCATATGACGGCTGTTTTGACCAGTTGGATAAGGATATAGAACAGGCTGTCGAAGATATTAGCGAGGAGAACAATGATACAACAGTGAATAATATGAATGTATTTCTAGAGTGGTGGTGTTATTTTATATTGCTTGAACGAAGCGGTGTTCCTAAAGTTTGTGCACAATTTCCGAATTTGGAGACAGATGCGCAAGGTCAGGTATCTACAATGGCAGTCAGTGATTACATGCAGGCAAAAGCGGATTTTTACGGAGAAAAGTTTGCAAAGGTAAGGAGTCGTTTTGACTATGAGTTTACGAAGGAATCTTATCGGAAATGTTTTTTATAGAGAAATCTATAAAAATTTTAAAATTTTTTGAAAAGAATGAAAGGATTTCTCTCTGCCATGCGTATTACTTATGAAACAGATGATACTAAGTGGTCAAAAAAGACCAAAAATGGAGGGAAATAACATGTGGGGAAAAGTAACAAAAATAGCGGCAGTGATGGCTCTGGCAGCAGTTGTTGCAGGAAGCTCATCAAGTGTGGCGTTTGCACATCATGGAAGAACATACAGGGTAGTGGCGCAGAATCCTACACCAGTATGTTATGCGGATGGAAGTTGTGATGTAGATGGCGTGTGTACTCTTGGCGTAGACTGCGATGGGACAGTGCACCACACAGAGACTTATCACTATAGCGGGACAAGACACCATAGCGGTCATCATCATTAGTAATTATTGACATGTTCGCGCAGGATATTTTTTGAGTGTGCATACGAAATCAAAGGGCTGTTGGAGGATGCAATTTCCCAAATAAATTGGGCAAATTGTATCTTTCAACAGCTTATTTGGATGAAAAATAGATTAGTGGTCGGCAGTCAGATGAGGGGGAAGACTTTTGAAAAGCACAGAGGATGTGAATCGTGTCATGGAAGCCTATGCAGATATGGTGCGGCGGATATGTTTTGTACATCTGAAGAACAGACATGATACAGAGGATGTATTTCAGAATGTATATATGAAATATTTGCTATATGAAGGTTCCTTCGAGAGTAACGAGCATGAGAAGGCTTGGTTTGTGCGTGTGACTATCAATGCCTGCACTGACTGGCTTCGCACTTTGTCCCGTAGAAAATGGGTTCCACTCGATGTGCTTGCAGAAGAAAGTGTAGTGTTGGACAATCCATCAAAAGAGGTTTTGGAAGCTGTCCTGAAACTTCCAGAGAAATATCGCGATGTAATTTATCTTTTTTACTATGAGGAGTACTCAGCAGTGCAGATTGCAAAAATATTAGGGAAAAAGGAGAACACAATCTATACATGGCTTTCTAGGGCAAAAGATATCCTGCGGGAACAGTTGGGAGGTGAATGGTCATGAGTAGTACGCAGAATATGATTCAGAAAAGCATGGAGAATCTACAGGCAACGGAGGAAATGAAACAGAATACTCTATGTTATCTGGAAGAACAGCGAACGAAGCAAAAGCGTAGTATTCCTCGACGAAAGTCGCAAGTTGCATTGCGGTATGCCATGGCTGTTCTCTGCATTTTCTTGCTGATGGGAGTAGGTGGATATTCTATCTATCGTAGACCTGTATCGTACATTAGTATTGATGTGAATCCTTCTATTGAACTTGCCATTAACCGCTTTGATAAAGTAGTGTCCGCAAAGGGGTACAATGCAGATGGACAAGATATTTTGCAACATGTACCACTAAAAAATATTTCTTATATGCAGGCGATTGATCGGCTGATGCAAGACGCCTATTACAGCCGTTTTTTGAACAAGGATTCACAGTTGGTTTTCACAGTTATTTCTGAACATTCCGATGTAATGTTAGAACAGATTTACACGGATAATCGCTTTCAGCGATACAATGTGGTGACTTACAGTAGTGATACAGCTTGCATGAAAGAAGCGCACCAATATAAAATGTCGTTTGGCAAGTATCGAGCTTTTCTTGAATTGTCACAATATGATACAAACATTACTGTGGAGGAATGCCATGGAATGTCAATAAGTGAAATTCAGAATCGGATTCGAACTTGCCAAGGACATAACAAAAAAAATGTAATGGATGACAACACAACAAACGGACACAAAAACGGACATTCCAAATCACATAAACATCACTAAAAAATCGAGCTTACTGTTCGCAATTTTCTGGATGGTTTCAAGTGTTTTATAGGAATATTATATCAGAAATAACGTTTGCATTGCTCCATATAGGTTAGCGGTTGCAATCTAAAAATTTAATAATAATTTTTAAATATAGATGAATGTTCTTGCAGTTTCAAACGATTCTGATATAATGAAAAAATAGTGAGCTGAATATATGACAGAAATCGTGGTTTTATTAAGGATTGTATCACGAATAAGAGGTGAACGAAATGGAATTGAAATGGAAAACCTGTTTGCGGGCAGGTATCACAGTAGTGTTGTTGTTCTTGGTAATGCATTATTGGTCTGTTTTTACTGGGATAACAAATGTTGCGCTCGGTGCGGCAAAACCCTTGTTTTGGGGGTGTGCCATAGCATATGTCGTTAATATTCCAATGAATTTTTTGGAGCGCTATGTGGAACCCAAGTGCAAAAAAGAAGTTGCAAAGAAGATGTGTCGTCCAATCTGTATGGTACTTGCATTTGTATGTATTTTTTTAATTGCAGTGTTGATTGTTCAGATGATTGTTCCCGAATTAATTGCATGTTTGCAAATCCTACTGGAAGAATTACCAGGCGTTTTGGAAAACGTTACGATATGGATGGAAGACAACTTGCAAATAAGTGCACTTTTGTTTGGGGAGAATAGCTTATTGCAAGGTAGTGAGGCAGATTGGCAGGAAACATTTACAAAAGTTATCAATATTCTTATCAATGGTCTTGGCGGCGTGATGGGTGCTGCGACAAGCATTATTTCTTCTGTATTTTCAACGGTTGTTACCTTGACCGTGGGAATGGTTTTTGCTATTTATTTATTGCTTGGTAAGGAAAGACTAGGCAGACAGTTTCGCAGATTATTTGTGCGATATCTGCCTGAACAAGTGACAAAAAAGTTTTACTATGTTGTGGAGATTTTGAACCAATCATTTCATAGCTTTATTGTGGGACAGTGCACAGAGGCAGTGATTTTAGGGTTACTTTGTATGGGTGGAATGATGCTGTTAAGGTTGCCATATGCAGCGATGATTGGCTGTCTAGTTGGTTTTACAGCATTGATTCCGATTGCTGGTGCATATATTGGCGCGGTTGTTGGCGCGTTTATGATTTTTACTGTCTCTCCGATTAAGGCAGTTATCTTTATTGCGTATTTAGTGACGTTACAGCAGTTGGAAGGCAATCTGATTTATCCGCGTGTGGTCGGTTCATCGATTGGCTTGCCGGGTGTGTGGGTACTTGCCGCTGTGACCGTGGGCGGCGGCGTACTCGGTATTGGCGGCATGTTGTTGGGTGTTCCAATAGCAGCAGCAATCTATCAACTTTTAAAAAATGAATTGAATCGTTAATACTTATGAACATTCTTTAATTCAAAGTAAATTGTGCATAAAGTGTATATTTGTCATAATCACCGCTTTTTCTAAAATCCATGATTTCCTTTTTGATTCGATAATTGCCAGGTTGTAGTGTTCCATACAGCCAGGTCCAGTCAAGTTCCTGTACAGAAGTATCTCTGTTCGAAATGTTGTAGGCAATATCATGAAAAGCATATTCGCCATCTACAACAACAGGAACTTCCTCCCAGATATTGTTTTTTTGGACTTCAATTACAAAAGCATCACCATAGTTCAGTTCACCGGTTGGCGCATTCTCGTCATACTGGTGAAACACTAGGATTGCACCAGCTGGAGTGATTTTTTTTAATGTGAGATAAAGTCCAATTTTGTCTATTTCAGATTCAGCGCTGTGAATATATGTGCCACCTTCTTTTATAGAAGTGTCAAATGACGCTGTATTTAAAATTTCTAGTACTTGTTCAGAATCGGTTTCCCACCAATTTTCAACATCATATGAAAGTGCGACAATACCAGTGTACGCATCATCAAATGCAATAAAATCCCAATAATCATGATTATCATAAATTCCCATAGTGGCTGGTTTTCCGGCAAGAGTTAACGATTCCTCGACAAGACCTGTTCCACAGACCCCAAAGTTATCAATATAGGCGAGTGTGATATAACCGTCAGTCGCATCTTCTGGAAAAAATTGAATGCCATACAATCCATAAGATAATTTTTCACTGTCCATAGGATAGGTTTCATAGTGCCATCCAGCAGGAACAGAGAGGGAGAGTAGACCATAGGGACCTCCTTGTTCAACTTTTGTTGCTGTTATAGAAGGAGAAGTCTTTTCTAAAGTTTTTTGCTCACTAGAATCAGTGGATATTGCGGTGACATTTTCATGCAGTTCTATGTTTTTTTTGGTTGGATTTGGTGAGGTGGTATTTGCGCAGCCATTGAGCATCAAGCCAAAGATGGGTAGAAATATAATAACATTCTTTTTCATATTAATGGATTCCTTTCTGGTATTTTATTATATATTAATAGAAGGAAAAAATTGCAAAAGGTTGCATGTTACCTTTCCCTTTCGCATTATGTATTTGCTGCATAGTGTCGGAGCCAGCAGTACATCAAAAAATATTGTAATATACACCAAATCATTATAAAGGGGCGAGGGTGTGAATTATAATGGTTGTATATTTCGGATCAAATTTGTTTTATTGATTCCTTATAAGAAGTATGGTAGTATAAAAATAAGAAATCAAAGGTGCCACACAGACTTCGAGAAGCTATACTATAAAATGGAGGGACAAATGAACGAAAAATTTTTTGACCTTGCAAGAGAAAAACAAGATCGTATGATTAATGGTGCTATAGAAGTGTTTGCAAAAAATGGATATAAACATGCCAGTACAGATGACATGGTCAAGGCAGTCGGAGTTAGCAAAGGACTCTGGTTTCATTATTTTGGATCTAAGGAGGGCATCTATATTTTTGTGTACGACTACTGTGTCAAATATATGTTATTGGAACTTTCTACAATTGTAAATGATAGAGAAAAGGACTACTTTGAACTAATAATGCAGATTGCTAAGACAAAGGCAAAAGTAGGGAGGAGCTATCCATATCTTACTATTTTTTTGGAGAAGGCAGCACAGGAATCACAACAGGAAATCGTTGCAAAGACTGCACAATCCAGACAAAATTATGAGAAACGGATGAGCGATTATCTCAATTTTGCAGAGATTGAAATTGTTCCTGATAAAGCAAAGCGAGATTGTATCAAGAAAATGTTAGACTATACAATCAGTGGTATCATACGAGAGAGAACTGCAGAAGCAGCAGGAGCGGAAGCGATTTTCAAGGAGATCAAGGCATATATTGAACTGGTAAGAGATATGACACTTGATCTCGCTTGAGTAATTCTTTAAAGTCTATAGGAAAATAATTAAGGCATTTTAAATGATTTATTTTTCCGATTAACTTTTTATTTTTTCTGTTGATAGATGGGGGCGGCAGGGTATCCGCCCTTTAATTTTTGCATACCACGCTGTATGGCATCTTTAGAATTTTTCCAGTCAGCGTCTGCATTTCGGTAATCAAACTTTTCGACCATCCAACTGACATCTTCTTCAAGGCGGCTTAGATTTTGTTCCATCAGAGGAAAAACAGTTGCAAAAAAGTCATCACACTGTTTTTGATTTAGCTTTTCCACAGCACTCTGACACAAATCACCAAAATGGACAAGACAGAATCCTTTGCTGTTTTCTAGTTTTTTCACAAAATCAGTATCTTTTTTATACATATAGAAAAAAGTGTCGAGATAACGTGCATAAGTATCCTCATACTGATGACAGATATAACAGGAACGTTGTTTTTCATACACCCATGAGGTCATAGTGTTGTTGAGTTCTTTGGAGCGTTTTAGACGATCCATAAAAGAAACCTTTGCAGGTTTAAA
Source organism: uncultured Lachnospiraceae bacterium (assembly GCA_910583965.1). Lineage (GTDB taxonomy): Bacteria > Bacillota > Clostridia > Lachnospirales > Lachnospiraceae > COE1. Next base: position 34,702 of record CAJUAE010000011.1, on the reverse strand, counting down.
TTTTTTGACTTCGCCAGAAAATTCTTCATTGATCTTTTTAAAATGAGTCTTTAGTATCCATGCATTTCCAAGAGTATTTCCATACTGATACATTTTTAGAAAATGGTAGCGACAGAAGCCTTCCTTATCTGTCAGGTCTCGAATATCACTCTCCATGTAGGAGGAACCTGATCCAAGCGTGAAGTCAAGTAGATCTTGTTCAAGTTTCTGTTCGATATAACAGAAAGGGCATTCATCATTTGCAGTAAAGGCATCGTTTAAGGGAATAGTATAAAGTTGTTCCTTCATTTTATGTTCTCCTTTATTAGCAATTCTCTTTGGTAGGACTATAAGAGCAAAGATATGTTTAATGTTTCTGTATACAGTTTAACATATCCTAGAAAGTAGTGCTACAGTTTAACAAGTTTTTTGAGAAAATTCAAACAAAAATAAAAAAGAGGTATGTAATTGTGAAAAAAGTATGGTAAAATTAAGTATAACTTTCCGAAGGTATTTTATAAAATAGTATTATTTTAGATGTGTTTTTGCAGTCTCGAATAATTTTACTTGCGTGGTATGGGGAAGGATGATGCGGAATTTAAAATAGGAGGTAAGATTATGAGTAAGTTCATGGTAGCAGGATTTGTACAGATGGAAACAATTGTAAAAGTTGAGGCTTTGCCAGTACCCTATAAGCAGTTTGAGAGTATACCAGATTTGGTGAATACTGGTATGGGAGGAGCAGGGTTTAACGAGGCGATGGCACTTCGGTGGCTTGGAAATGAAGTTGATTTTATGAGTATGGTGGCAAGATCCATGTCTAAAAGTCAGATTGATGCTTTTCTTAAAACAAATGATGTGAATATGAGTACAGACTATGTATTGCCAATGCTGGATGGTATGCCTACATCAGTTATACTCTATTGTAGGGGGAAAAAACAGACTTTTGAGGACGTGAAGGACAGTCGACATGTGGACTATGACTTTGATTTGCTTGAACGTCAGATACAGGATAAGGATATGGTGCTTATTTCCAATTGTAATTTTTGCCGGCCGATTATTGGACTTGCGAAAAAGTACCATAAACCATTGGCTTTAAATGTGCGTAGCATGAGAGCAGAAAAGATTGCCAATAAGGAAGATTTTCTATCAGCGGCAGATATTCTCTATATCAGTGATGATGATTTGGAGTGTGATCATTATGACTGTGTTCAGGAATGTAGGGAAAAGTATAATCCAGAGATTATTATTATGGGAATTGGAGACCGAGGTGTTATTCTCTATACCAAGGAGGACAACAGTTTTCTTGAGTATAAACCAGTAAAAACCAATGAGATTGTAAATACTGTCGGTGCTGGAAATGCGTTGTTCTCCTCATTTTTGCATTATTATACAAAAACGAAAGATGCAAAGGATGCGATTAAAAACGCACTGTTGTTTGCTTCTTATAAGATAGGTTTTGTGGGAACATCCAATGGATTTATGACAGAGGAACAGATTGAACAGTGGAAAAAATTGATTTGGATGTAAAAAGGATTAGGGAAGATAAAGTCTTCCCTAATCCTTTTTACTCTATATATAGATATCTTAAAAAGGAAATTGCATTGTCAATGCTGTTTGAATTGATGACAAAGCTTAAAATAGGTTCCACACCTGCATAGCCGTAATATTGATACAACTTTGGTGCGTCTGTCACATAAATTCCTACGGGAATTAGTTCCTCGCTTTCACCAAATTTGGCATAGTATAGTTTGTCTTCAAACAAGGCGAGTAGATCTTCGGGAAGGACTTCTGTGATGTCATGAAAACATTCTCCTTTTGAGAAGTAGTCGATTGTGCTTGTGTCTCCCACGATTATATCTAATTCGCCTGTCGCTATGACTGCCATTGACTTTTGGAGTGCCATATAGGTTTCTTGGGTGGCACTATCTAGAAAGTAGTCCATTGTCATATCAATATAGGCACTATGTTTTTTGGTATCAATATTTTGATATGCGACAAAACCATCAATTAATTCTGTGCTGGAGGAATCCCCAAAATCATTATAGAAAAATGCGGCAAATGCAGTGTCGGTAGGGGCTGAAATCATAGTATATACAAGATGCCCCAAAAAGATGACAACGACTGCGACAAGGATAACCGTTTTTAGGTAGTATTCTTTGAAGTATGCGAGTTTGTCTTTAAATGGAGCATCTTTTAGCTTGGCATTTTGTTCCCGAATTTCATCGTGCATTGAGTTGTTTTGATCCCGATTTTTATTGTAAACTTTCATAATAGTACCTCCATGTTTCTAAGAAAATTTGCATTATAAATATTATTTTTCCCAATACCATTTATTTGTTATATGGTGTTATAGCAGCACATAAAATGCCTGCTTTTTGGCATTTTATGTGCATTAATTGTAACAAATAAATTCCTTACAAGAGTTTTATCAAATTACAACTACACAGGTGGAATTTGATGAAATTGTAAGTAGAGAAAATTATAGAGAATATGATATATGCAAATACTGGCAAATGTCAATCAAGATGCTATAAATTTTTTCTAAACCTTGCATATTACATTGAATTGTTCTATGATATAAGGTATCATTAAAAAATATAGGTTAGTAATTGATTATTAAAATTAAGGAAGGTATTACATTATGAACGAAAGCTACAAAGAACTATTAGTGAAAAAAGAAAGAGGAGCGAAAGAGATCCTAATTAGAATAGGATGTGTAATTCCAACAATTTTTGCCGGACTTTTAATGCTTCTTACTGTGAATATTGTTTTTTTTATTGCAGTGATTGCACTTGGGGTACTTGACTATTTTATATTTCAGTGGACGGATATTGAGTATGAGTATCTATACTTGGATAAAGAAATTTCAGTGGACAAGATTATGGCAAAGACAAGACGAAAAAAATTGTTGACGATTGATGTGAACAAGGTTGAGATTATAGCGCCAGAAAAGTCACATCAACTGGATTCTTACAGGAACCGTCAAACGAAAGTGACTGATTTAAGTGCAGGTCATGACTTACCTGACCAGAAGCTTTACTGGGTATTTTATGAAGGAAATCAAAAATTTTTGATGAATCTGACAGAGGATTTTGCAAAGACAATCAAAGGGATTGCGCCAAGAAAGGTTTTTATGGATTAATGCTTGACAACCTGCGCTTGCTTTAGTATAATTGGGAAAATATTTTTAAAATAGCAGCAGCGTAAACCATACCGCATGTGCGTCAGCACATGCTATTTTCACAGGAGGAAGAAAGATGGGGCAGATAATCGGCGAAGGCATTACTTTTGATGATGTTCTCTTAGTACCAAGCTATTCACAGGTGATTCCCAATGAGGTTGATTTGACAACATGGCTGACCAAAAAGATTAAACTGAACATTCCTATGATGAGTGCAGGGATGGATACAGTTACGGAACATAGGATGGCGATTGCCATGGCCAGGCAGGGGGGAATTGGTATTATCCACAAAAACATGTCTATAGAAGCACAGGCGGAGGAAGTGGACAAAGTAAAACGTTCTGAAAATGGTGTGATTACAGATCCATTTTCACTGACTCCAGAACATACAATTGGAGATGCAGATGCCTTGATGGCAAAGTTTCGCATTTCTGGTGTGCCAATCACAGAAGGTAGGAAGCTTGTCGGTATTATCACAAATCGCGATTTAAAATTCGAGACAGATTATTCTAAGAAAATCAAAGAATCCATGACTTCAGAAGGTCTGATTACAGCGAAGGAAGGGATTACGCTTGAGGAAGCGAAGCAAGTTCTTGCCGACGCGAGAAAAGAGAAGCTTCCAATTGTAGACGATCATTTTAATCTCAAAGGACTTATCACAATTAAAGATATAGAGAAAACAATCAAATATCCACTTGCGGCGAAGGATGAACAAGGAAGGTTGTTATGTGGGGCAGGTGTTGGTATTACGGCCAATGTACTTGAGCGTGTAGAGGCACTTGTCGCGTCGAAAGTGGACGTGATTGTGCTTGACAGTGCACATGGTCATTCGGAAAATGTGTTGCGGTGTCTGAGAATGATTAAGGAGAGTTATCCAGAGTTGCAAGTGATTGCTGGAAATGTTGCGACAGGAGATGGTGCAAGAGCGCTGATTGAGGCAGGCGCAGATGCTGTCAAAGTCGGCATTGGACCAGGATCTATCTGTACAACGCGTATTGTTGCGGGAATTGGTGTACCTCAAATTACAGCGATTATGGATTCCTATGCAGTTGCAAAAGAATATGGCATTCCAATTATTGCGGATGGCGGTATTAAGTATTCTGGGGATATGACTAAGGCAATTGCAGCAGGTGGTAATGTCTGCATGATGGGAAGTATTTTTGCTGGATGTGAGGAAAGCCCAGGTACTTTTGAACTGTTCCAGGGAAGAAAATATAAGGTATATAGAGGTATGGGTTCCATTGCTGCGATGGAGAACGGAAGTAAAGACCGTTACTTCCAGTCAGATGCTAAGAAGCTTGTTCCAGAAGGAGTAGAAGGCCGAGTTGCCTACAAGGGAAATGTAGAAGATACAGTATTTCAGTTGATGGGAGGTTTGCGGTCAGGCATGGGCTACTGCGGTACAAGCACAATCGAAGAACTGAAAACAAATGGTAAATTTGTAAAGATTTCTGCTGCGGCACTCCGAGAGAGTCATCCGCATGATATTCATATTACAAAAGAGGCACCAAACTACAGTGTCGAAGAATAATTTTCGCAATGAACGCTGTCACAGGAGGTGACAGCGTTTCCTTTTATGTACACGGGCATCCAAGTGAAATTTGTCATCAAACCGATTTATCGGTTCGCTGACGGGTGTCCGGCGCACGAGTAGGGGAAGCAATCTTCCCTACTCGATTACATAAGGACGCGGAAAGGAGTTATACAGCAGAAGCTGACGGGTATCCAGCGTGCGAGTAGGGGAAGCAATTTTCCCTATTCGATTGCATATGCCCATGCAGAAAAATAATCTACATTAGAAAGGGTTTTATCTTAGAATGCTTTACGAAAAATATCGTCTTTTTAATGATGGAGTTGAAATTATGATTCCTTCAGATATAGAACGGTCAGAATCATTTCTTCCGTCGCAGAATAGTTGGCTGTCAAAGGATAAGCGGACAGTTATCAATGTTGCGCGGGGAGGCGAAGATCTGACAAATGAAAGTTTGGATGGCAGATTGAATGAATATTATAAGCGGTTCTGCAAGGAGGTTAATCAGTTTGTCTGTAAGCAGATGTCTAAACGAACAATCAATAGAAACGTATTTGGAGAATTGCAGTATTTATCTCATGTAACAGGATATTGTTTTTATAATATTTTTTTACTTGGCAGTTATAGGAGTCAAGAACTGATTGTGACAATTCAGTGTATGGAGAGCAAGAGAAAAGAATATCTACATATTTTTGCGTATATAATGGATTCCATTCGTATACTCAAAAAACAAGAAGATATGCTTTGAAGAAAGGATAGGGAGTTAGCGTGAAATTAAAATTTCACCATCCTGATTTGTACGCCTGCTAAAGC